>JAPOVT010000063.1 GCA_026708015.1 bacterium | reverse complement strand
GGGGGGGGGGGGGGGGGGGGGGGGGGGGGGGGGGGGGGGGGGGGGGGGGTGATGGCACATTGACGGAACTAGAGTTGTCTGTGGGCAATTTTAGTTCTTCTAGGTATACCACAATTTCTGTCATTTGCGATGTCGTTGGCTCCAACAGATTATCGATGGTATTGAGCGTCGCGCATTCTTCGGAACCCAAGGTCGAGAGAGGTTCTAAGACTGCCAGCATTGGATTTTCTGGGGGCTCCAGAATTCAAGTACTGGTTAGAGAACAGTCGGCTAGCAAATTTCGAGACTTCTACCTCCTGCGCATTGAAGTCTCCAAGACCGACGACATCATCCGACTGTTGGAGGCAATGATCGCGTACGAAGACGAGGTGATGACTTGGTCTGTACCGGATGCTGATGGAGGCATCCTGAAAAAGAGGCTGCTGATTGCTGGTGCTCGGGCACGGGTGCCAGCGTTCTTGGAAGGTTGCGAAGCTGGCACGGTCCCCGAATACGAAGAGCTCTGAAGGCTGGAGGGCTACGAACGCAGTTCCTTTGGCCGCGCCGGTGCCCACCAGAGCATTCCCGCCTGGTTCGGCAGCCCGATGGTGACGGGGTGGGGGTTGGTTGGGTAGGGTCAGGGTGTCTTTTGGGAGATGGGAGGATCCGATGGGATACCGGGTGGTCGTGGACTACGACCTGTGCGAGAGCAACGCCATTTGCATGCAGGTCGCTCCTGACATTTTCGAGGTACGCGACGACGATTTCTTGTACCTGCTGAACGAGACCCCGGGGGATGAGGCCCGCGATCGGGTGAACGAATCGGTCCAGCGCTGCCCCAAGCAGGCCATCTCCGTGGCCGAGGAGTAGGCGCCCGCTGCGCTCACTAGCCATTGTTGGAGCGTCGCTGGCCGGAACCCGAGCAGCAGAGTCGCTTCGGCGAGACGGATTCGACGGAGCCATCACCATCATCGGCGATGAGCCTCACCAGCCCTACGACCGGCCTCCCCTGTCCAAACAGCTCCTCGCCGGGGAGTGGGAACAAGACCGCATCGCTCTGTCTGACGATGAATCGCTCCAGCGACTAGAGGCCGACTGGCGGCTGGGCCGCCGAGCCGCCGCCCTTGATGCGGCCAGCCGCACCGTCACCCTCGACGACGGCTCGGCGGTCACCGCCGACGGCGTTCTCATCGCCACCGGGGCCCGATGCCGGGAGCTGCCCACCAACGGGCTCGACGGTATCTACACCCTGCGGGACCTGGACGACTGCTTGGCCATCCGGGCCGAGCTGGAGGCCTCCCCGCAGCGGGTGGCAGTGGTGGGGGCCGGGTTCATCGGCGCTGAAGTGGCGGCCACCGCCCGGGAGCGGGGCCTGGAGGTCACGATGATCGAGGCATTGCCGGTGCCGCTGGGCCGCGTCTTGGGTACCGAGATCGGCACGGTGTGCGCCGACGTACACCGGGACCACGGGGTGGACCTTCGCCTCGGCGTGGGCGTCGACGGCTTCGACGGCCATGGCCGGGTGGAGCGGGTGAATCTGAGCGACGGCACTTCGGTGGAAGCCGACGTGGTGGTGGTGGGCATCGGTGTGATACCCAACACCGAATGGCTGGAGGGCTCGGGCCTGACCTTGGACAACGGGGTGGTGTGCGATGAGACCTGTCTGGCCGCGCCGGGAATTGCCGCCGCCGGTGACGTGGCCCGCTGGCCCAACCGCCTGTTCGGAGAGACCATGCGGGTGGAGCACTGGGACAACGCCATTGCCCAGGGCCAGCATGCGGCGCTCCGCCTATTGGCCTCCGACGACGAGGCCCAGCCCTACTCTCCGGTGCCGTGGTTCTGGAGCGACCAGTACGACCGCAAGATCCAGTTGGCGGGACGAGCGGCGCCTGATGACGAGGTGCGCATCATCACCGGATCGACTGAGGAGCGGCGGTTTGCCGCCCTCTATGGCCGGGCCGGCCGCCTGGTTGGCGTGCTCGGGTTCAATCGACCCCGCCACGTGATGAAGTACCGCAACCTGATCGAACAGGGCACCAGCTTCGAAGACGCGATCAAGATCGCCGAGCAAGAGTAGCCATCCGCAGGCACGAGTTTCCGGTACGCGCTGGCGATAGCAGCGCAAAGCGAATAAGAGTGGAGGCATGGGCACTCCCGGGGAGTTCCCCATCAGTGAACTCGTAGCCCGCACCGGAGTACCGGCTGCCTCCATCCACCACTATCGGCGGTTGGGCCTCTTACCCGCGCCCCGTCGGGCTGCCGCCAACCGCTTCCTCTACAGCCAGCGCCACGCCGAAGCAGTTGAGCAGATTCGGGAATTGCGAGAGCGCCACCGCTTGCCGCTGCGCCACATCGCTCAGATTATGAACGCGGAGAACCCCGACCACGCCGAGGTGGCCAACTTGGCCGACAGCGGCGAGCAACTGCGCAACATGGCCATTCAGGAATTCGCGCTGAGGGGCTACACCGAGGTGAGCGTGGCCGATATCTGCTCTCTGGCCGGAGTGGCCAAAGGCACCTTCTACCGCCACTACCGCTCCAAACAAGACCTGTTCTTCCATGCGGTAGAGGCGGTGGTGGACAACACCGCGGAGGAATTCGCCGCCTCGGTCGGCGGCCAGGTCGGGTTGAGCCGACAAGAGCTCACCCGCCGCCTGGCTGAGACCCTGCTGCCCGGCCTGCCCATCATGCTGGAGGTGGCCAAGCGATCGGTGCAGGGCCAGGTGGAGCATGCTGCCGCCGCCCAGCGGGTGTTCTGGCGGCTGGCCGAGCGGCTTGGGGAGGCCTTGTCCGACGATCCCAGGGGCCACCGGCTGGCCGGCGCCCTCATTATGGACGCCATCGCCCTCATTTTTGCCGAAAGTCTGATGGGTCGTTTCGCCGATCGTCCCAAATTCGAAGACCGCGGGCCTTCCAAGGACTTGACAGCCAATGCCTTGACAGCCTCGGATTGAGCGCGTACAAAAAGGTGACCTGATGGTCACTCTTTTGTTTGCAATTGGGTAACGATTGTCAGAACATTGTCATAGATGGCTCGGCTAGCCCGTTGACCAGCGGGTTAGCCCAAATGCAGCGGGGGTGCTGTGCAGGCTGATGTCGGGTTCGATTTGAACTCGATCATGGACCAGAAGGGAAGCGAGAACTTCCCGGTTGTGTTGAAGGCAGTCCCCTCAGTTCATCGCGCCCATCTTCTGGCCATTTACGGATTCGCCCGACTGGTGGACGACATCGGAGATGAATACGACGGCGACCGCCTGGCCGCGCTGGACTGGATCGAAGCGGAGCTCCAACGAGCACGCACCGGCGATGCCACCCACCCCGTGATGGTCCAGCTCACTCCTCTTCTCGACGAACTTGATGTCGACGGTGAGCCGTTCTTGGCGCTCATCGAGGCCAACCGAGTCGATCAGCGCAAGCACCGCTACCGGACCCAGGCCGAGTTGGCTGAGTACTGCACGCTTTCGGCCAATCCGGTGGGTCGGCTGGTATTGGCAGTGTTCGGCGCGGCTACCCCCGAGCGCATCGCCCTCAGCGACGCGGTGTGTACCGGCTTGCAACTGGTGGAGCATCTCCAAGACATCGGCGAGGACTACACCCAAAAGGGACGCATCTACTTCCCGGCCGATGAGATGGCCCGCTTCGGCGTGGTCGAGGAGGATCTCGGGGCGGCCCGGGCTTCGGATCCGCTCCGCCGGTTGGTGGCCCACCAATGCGACACGGCCCGAGGACTCCTGAGTCGGGGAGGGCCGCTGGTGGCATCCCTCAGCGGTTGGGCCAAGGTGACCGTGGCCGGCTATGCCGGCGGCGGAATGGCTGCATTGGATGCCATCGCAGGGGCCGACTACGACGTGCTGAAAAAACTGCGGACCCCGTCCAAGGTCCGCACGGCGGCCCATGTGGTTCGCCTCGCCACTCCTGTCCAGGCAACCGATGCCAAAGCGGTTCGCGCCATACAGGACATGGCAGCGCGCTGGAGGCGAGGGTGAAGACAGCCGACGCCTATCAGCGGTGTGAGGAGATCACCCGGGCCGAGGCCCGCAATTTCTCCTACGGCATCCGGCTGCTGCCCAAGCCGAAGCGCCAAGCCATGTCAGCGCTGTACGCCATGGCCCGGCGCATCGACGATGTGGGCGATGGCCCGCTGCCTCAAGACGAAAAGCTGGCCCACCTGACCGAGATACGGGCCGACATCGACACGCTGGCTGAAGGCGGACTTCGCAACCCCGACGACCCGGTATTGGTGGGACTGCGCCACGCCATCGACCGCTTCCCCATCCCGGCGTCGGCACTGAACGAGATCGTTGCCGGATGCGAGCAGGATGCCGTTGGAAAGGTGTACGACACGATCGATGAAACCGAGCAGTATTGCCGACTCGTGGCCGGATCGGTGGGCCGTCTGTCGATCGGAGTTTTTGGCACCAGCGGCGATCCTGATCAGGCCGCCGAGTTGGCCGATGTGCTGGGCATTGCCCTTCAGCTCACCAACATCTTGCGCGACATCGTGGAAGACCGGGGCATGGGACGGGTCTACTTGCCTTCCGCTGACATCGAGCAGTTCGGCTGTGCTCCCGACCTGACCGGCCCCGCCGACGCCGTGGGCGCTCTGGTGGCGTTTGAAGCCGAGCGGGCCGAACGGCATTTCGCCGAGGGTCTGAAGCTGCTCGACATGCTGGACCATCGCAGCCGGGCCTGCACCGGGGCGATGGCCGGGATTTACCACCGCCTGCTGGCCCGCATTGCCGCCACGCCCACTGAGGTTTTGGAAAGGCGGATGTCGTTGCCCACCAGGGAGAAGGCCTGGGTGGCCCTTCGCAGTCTGGTCGGAGCCTCCCCATGAGTGCGCCCGTTTCCCTTACGCCGAGCGCCAAGCCGAAGATCGCTGTGGTCGGCGGCGGGCTCGCCGGGCTGTCGGCGGCGGTGGCTGCCGCCGACGGCGGAGCGCTGGTGACGCTTTATGAGCGGGCTCCTCGATTGGGCGGGGCTACCTGGTCGTTTCAGCGCAATGGCCGCTGGTTCGACAACGGCCAGCACGTGTTCATGCGGTGCTGCACCGAGTACCGGGCCCTCTTGAAGCGCCTGGGCGTGGCCGATCAGGTGTCCGAGCAGCGCCGCATGTCGGTTTCGGTGATGCGCCCCGGTCGCCGTCCGGCCCGTATTTTCCGCACCGGCGCCCCGCCACCCCTTCACTTGGCCCGCTCGCTGCTGGGCTACAGCCCGCTTTCGGTAGCCGATCGGCTGCGAGCGATCCGCACCGCGCTGGCTTTGCGTCGCCTCGATCCCGATGAGCCGAGTGCCGACGAGATGAGCTTTGGGGGATGGTTGCGATTTCGCGGCGAGTCCGATCGGGCCATCGCCGGGATGTGGGATCTCATCTGCCTGCCAACGGTGAACCTTCGGGCCGACGATGCCTCGCTCAGCCTGGCCGTCAAGGTGTTCCGCACCGGGCTCTTGGACAGCGCCGAAGCCGGTGATCTGGGCTGGACGCGAGTGCCCTTGGCTGCACTCCACGGAGATGCCGCCGCCCGGGTGATCACCGCCCTAGGCGGGCATATCCAGCTTCAAGCCCATGTGGAAGCGGTGGGCGAAGGAGCTTCCGTCACGGTGGACGGGCGGCGGCTCGAGGCCGACGCGGTGATCCTCGCCGTGCCCCACGATGTTGTGGACGGCCTGCTGCCTCCTGGCACCGTGCCGGGGCAATCCGAGCTGGTCGATCTCGGAATATCTCCCATTGTCAACGTACACTTCGTGTTCGACCGACGGGTGATGGATGTGCCCTTCACCGCAGCATTGGACTCCCCGGTGCAATTCGTGTTCGACCGAACCGAGGCCGCCAACTGGGCCGGGAATGGCCCGGGGATGCCGGTTGGAGCTGGAAGTGGCGGCCAGCAAGTGGTGGCAGTGTCGCAGTCGGCGGCCTTTGATGAGGTCGGCGAGCGACCGGCGGAGATGATCGAGCGCTACCGGTCGGCACTTGCCGACTTGTTGCCGCTCTCGGCTGAGGCTGAGGTGATCGACGCGGTGGTGACCCGAGAGCACCGAGCCACATTTGCCGGCCGCCCCGGCACCCGGCAGCTTCGTCCCGGTCCGATCACTGCAATCGACGGGCTGTTCTTGGCTGGGGCGTGGACCGATACCGGCTGGCCGGCCACCATGGAGGGCGCTGTCCGCTCCGGTAAGCTGGCGGCTGGCCTGGCTCTGGACCGCTGCCGCAACGCCATTGCGTCTCCACCTAGCCAGTCATCCGGAAACACCTCTGGGCACCCTCTGGGCGCACAACGGTCAGCAGTCGAGCAAGAAAGGATGAGCGCGTGAGTGAGGGAGTTCCGGTTCCGGGAATCCTCAAGCGAGCCAGGGAGTTGGTCGCCCCGGCCATCGTCGCCGCGCTGAGCGGTCTGTGCCCTGAGCTGCGAGAGCCCGCCGAATACCACTTCCAAAGTCCGGGCAAGGGGACCCGTCCGGCGCTGGCCATTCTGTCAGCCGAAGCCGTGGGCGCCCCTTCGGAGACAGGAGTTCCCGGAGCGGTGGCTATTGAGCTGATTCACGATTTCTCGCTCATCCACGACGACATCATCGACAACGATGCCGAGCGCCGGCACCGGCCCACGGTATGGGCCAAGTTCGGCATCGGAGTCGGCGTAGTGGTGGGAGACGCTCTGCACAACTTGGCCTATGAGGTACTGCTGTCCGATCCCACACCCCCCAAGGTCAAGGCGGCCAAGCATCTGACCAAAGCAGTTTCGGCAATGATCGTCGGCCAGAGCATGGACATGGCCTTTGAGGAGAAGTCTCTCGTCGCCATGGAAGAGTGTCTGGCCATGGAACAGGGCAAGACCGGGGCGCTGTTGTCGTACGCAACTTCGGTCGGGGCGATTCTGGCGGAGGCTGATGACTCGGTGGTCGGTGGCCTGTCGGAGTTCGGCGCTCAAATGGGAGTGGCTTTCCAAGCAGTGGACGATCTTCTGGGGATCTGGGGTGATCCCGAGCGCACTGGCAAGCCCGCAGGGGCCGACCTTCGGGAGCGCAAGAAGTCGGTGCCGGTGGTGATCGCCCTCAACAGCGGCACGTCGGCGGCCGACGAGTTGGCCGAACTCTATTCCCGTCCCGACTGGGACGCCGGAGGGGTGGACGCAGCCCGGGCTTTGGTGGAGGCTGGGGGTGGCCGGGAAGGCACCCAGCAACTGGCCCGAACCCACTACGACATGGCTGTATCCGCCCTCGATTCTCTGGCCGTGCATGAGGAGGTCGTAGACGAGGCGGTGGAGGAGCTGCGGTTGCTGGCCGATTTCATCGTGGGGAGGGATTTCTGATGGGCGTTGAGCAATCTCTGGCCAAGGCCACCGAACGGCTACTCAGCCTTCAAGACACCCAGGGGTGGTGGAAAGACGAGCTTGAGACCAACGTGTCCATCGAGGCTGAGGATCTGTTCCTCCGGGAGTTCTTGGGCATCGCCGATCCGGAGGTCACCCGGCAGACGGCCAATTGGATCCGCCATAACCAGCGAGCCGATGGCACATGGGCCACCTTCTACCAGGGTCCGGCCGATCTATCGGTGACCGTGGAGGCCTACTGGGCGCTGCGCTACGCGGGCGATCCCGTTGATGCCGACCATATGGCCAAAGCCGCGGCCTACATCCGCGACGAGGGAGGGTTGGAGCGCAGCCGGGTGTTCACCCGAATTTGGATGGCGCTGTTCGACCTGTGGCGATGGGAGGACCTGCCCGCTCTGCCTCCAGAGGTGATCTTTCTGCCCAAGCAGGTTCCGCTGAACATCTATGACTTCGCCTGCTGGGCCCGCCAAACCCTGGTCGCTCTGACTGTGGTGGGGGCTCACCGCCCGGTGCGGTCGATGGGACTGAACCTCGACGAGATCCGCACCGGGGCCATTCCTCCGGAACGGGAGCTCGCCCCGCCCGGGAGTCCAGCTCGTCGATTCCAGCGCCTCGATCAGGTGCTGCATCTCTACGAGAACCGCCCCCAACGGCGAGTTCGGGGGTGGGCGCTCAGCCGGGCTGAGCAGTGGATCATCGCCCGCCAGGAGTCAGACGGCTGCTGGGGCGGCATCCAGCCGCCGTGGGTGTACTCGCTTCTGGCCCTGTACGTTCGGGGTTATTCCCTGCACCATCCCATCTTGGCCCAAGGGCTGGCCGGGTTCGACGCTTGGACCATCGTCGAAGACGACATGCGCCGCCTGGAGTGCTGCCAGTCGCCGGTGTGGGATACCTGTCTGGCACTGCTGGCACTGGCCGACGCTGGTGTGGACGCCGAAGACCCGCAGATGGTGGCCGGGGCCCGCTGGCTCATAGATCAGGAGGTTCAGATCGTGGGCGACTGGGCCGAGCAGCGTCCTCATCTGGCTCCGGGAGGATGGGCGTTCGAATTCGAGAACAACTACTACCCCGATCTGGACGACACGGCCGAGGTGGCTCTCGCCCTGCGCCGCATTCACCATCCCGATGCCAAGCAGGTGAATCGAGCATTGGATCGGGCGGTGATTTGGACCCAGGGGATGCAGTGCTCCGATGGGGGCTGGGCGGCGTTCGACGCCGACAACTGCTCCCCGTTGGTGGCCGAGCTGCCGTTCTGCGATTTCGGAGAGGTCATCGATCCGCCGTCGGCCGATGTGACCGCCCATGTGGTGGAGATGCTTGCCGAGCTGGATGGCGACGGGGTGGGCTTGCCCGTTGATCGAAATGCGGTAGAGCGCGGCGTCCAATGGCTCACCTCCGAACAAGAGGAGGACGGTTCCTGGTATGGGCGCTGGGGAGCCAACTACATCTACGGCACCGGGGCCGTGGTCCCGGCTTTGATCAGCGCCGGGGTGCCGGCCGATGACGGCCGGGTGGTGCGAGCCTGCCGTTGGCTGGAGTCGGTGCAGAACCACGACGGTGGGTGGGGCGAGGACATGCGCTCCTATGTCGATGACAACTGGCGGGGGCGGGGGGAGTCCACCCCGTCGCAGACTGCGTGGGCGCTGCTGGCGCTGATCGCGGCGGGCCGGGCCGACGAGGAACCGGCTCGAAGAGGGGTGGTGTGGCTGCTGGAAAACCAGCGCGACGACGGAGATTGGGACGAGCCCTGGTATACCGGCACCGGCTTCTCCGGGGACTTCTACATCCGGTACCACCTCTACCGCCTGGTGTTCCCGCTGATGGCTCTGGGCCGCTGGGTGCGAGCGACTACGGGGAAGGAGTGACCCTGGTGGTGCTGTGTCCGTTGGCTATGGAGGCCCGAGCCGCCCGGCGAGGAATTCGCCGGCAGGGCGGTGGGGCGACGGTGTTGTGTACTGGCATGGGTCCCAAGCGCAGTCGCCGAGTTGAGCCGCAGAGTGGGCCGGTGGCGGTGGTCGGCATGGGCGGGGCCGTGGTTGACAGCATCGAACCGGGCGACGTTGTGGTGGCCACCGAGGTGTCGGCCGACGATGTGTCGCCGATTGGCCTGCCCCAAGCCGAATCAGTGGCCACGGGTCTGCAAGCGGCCGGGCTCACCGTACACACCGGTCTGGTGGCTAGCGTGTCGGAGTTGGCCGTTGGTACCCGTCGCCAGGAGCTGGCTGACCGGGGGGCGGTGGCGGTCGATATGGAGTCGGCCTGGCTGTTGGAGCATCATCGCGGTCCGGCCGCGGTGGTGCGGGTGGTAACCGACACCCCCAGCCATGAGCTGCGCTCTCTGGTTGCCCCCGCGAGGATCTATCGAGCATTGCGGACTATTCGCCGGTTGACTCCGGTGCTGTCCAAGGAGGTTTGCTGACATGCCCATCCCTGTTCGCCAAGCGGTGAGGGTTGGCACCTACGTGTTCAAGAACAAGCTGCGGCGCCGTGAGAAGTTCCCGTTGATCGTGGAGTTGGAGCCGCTGTTCGCCTGCAACCTGGAGTGCCCCGGTTGCGGCAAGATCCAATACCCCACCGAGGTGCTGCGCAAGCGGGTCAGCGTGGGCGAGGCGGTGGCCGCCATGGAGGAGTGCGGTGCCCCGATGGTGTCCATCGCCGGAGGGGAGCCGCTGCTGCACCCCCAGATAGATGACATGGTGGACGAACTCATCAAGCGCAAGAAATTCGTGTACCTGTGTACCAACGCGGTTTTGCTGCGGCGCAAGATGGACAAGTTCAAGCCGTCGCCCTACTTCTCGTTCGTGGTTCACGTGGACGGGCTCCAAGAGCGCCACGACCTGGCCGTGGCCCGAGAGGGCGTGTTCGACGAGGTCGTGGAGGCCGTCAACGAGGCCAAGGCCAAGGGTTTCCGGGTCACCACCAACAGCACCTTCTTCAGCACCGACAGCCCCGAAAACGTTCGCAGCGTGCTCGACTTCTTGAACGACGACCTGGAAGTCGATTCCATGATGATCTCTCCGGGGTACGCCTACGAGAAGGCTCCCGACCAGGAGCACTTCTTGCCGGTTGAGCAGACCAAGAGCCTTTTCCGGGATGCTTTCTCCGAGGGCAAGCGCAAGAAGTGGCGGCTGAACCACACGCCGCTGTTCTTGGACTTCCTCGAGGGGAAGGTGGAGTACGAATGCACCGCCTGGGGCATTCCCAGCTATTCGGTGTTCGGCTGGCAGCGGCCCTGCTATCTCATGGCCGACGGCTATACCGAGACCTACCAGGAGCTGATCGAGACCACCGACTGGGACAGCTACGGCCGGGGCAGGGATCCCCGCTGCGACAACTGCATGGCCCACTGCGGCTACGAGCCCACCGCCGTGTTCGCCACCATGAAGTCGCTGAAAGAATCCATTCGGGCCGCAGTCGGAACCAACTAGCGCGTCCGGCGGGCCGCAGTCGGGGCGGACTAGCCCAGGGCCTCCTGGACTCGTCTTCGCAGTTGAACGTTGATCTTTTGGCGTTCGAGGTGTTGGGCGACGATCAGGCGACCTTGAGGAACAGGGTGGGCCTCGAGGAACGCCTCGACCTCGTCGGCCAGTTCGGGGGTGGATAAGGCGCTGATGCCGCCGAGCATTCGGGGGACGATGGCGGAGGGGAGACGTTGGTTGATTTCGGGCCACTGCTCGGCGATATACGCCCAGGCCCGGGGGCCGTGGTCGCGGTTTTCCAAACAGCCCCTTAGCACGAACCCGGCATCCTGGCTACGTACGGTGCCGTCGAGGGTGGCCGCCAGGGTGCGGTCCATCAAAGCGGGGTCGTCGAATGTGGTGAGCGCCATCAGGTAGCGCAGCTCGAGCTGCGGGGTGGGGGCGTTCTCGTAGCGCTGGTGGATCTCGTCGAAATCGGCCCCGTCACCGGTGGCGGCCACCACGGCGATAGCTGCCGCGGCCAGCGCGGGGTCAACGCCCTCGGCGGCCATCAGCTCTCGGCACCGGGCGATGGCCTCGGCGTCGTTGCCCCCCACCGCCAGGGTGCGCACCAGCACGCCCCGCAGCTCGCCGATGCGGTCGTTCTCACCGGCCACTGGCTCCCAGCCCACCCGACCCCAGGCCGGGCCGACCATGGCTCTCACTCGGGCCTGGAGCCCAGCCTGTCCAGCATCGGGCACCATATGGTCGAGTGTGCCCAGGGTGCCGGCCAGTCGGCGCCACACAGCCAAGTCATCTTCTGCGGTGGCCATGCGCTCGGCAAAGGCCAGGAAGTCGGCCACGCTCAGCCGGTCGGCCACGGTCAAGGCCCACTGGTCGTCCACCAGCACGTACCGCTGGAGCGGATCTAGCTCGGGGCCGCCATCCAGCAGCCGGTCGAGCAGCTCACCTTCATAGGCCACTCGGTAGAAGCCATCGGCACCGGCATTGACCATGACCCAAACGGGGCTGTCACCGCCAAGGGCGACCGGGTCTTCCAAAACCAGCCGATCGGTTCGCTCTCCGGTGTCGGTGCCCACTGTGGCCACTACCGGCACCTGCCAGCGGGCGTCGTCGGGCTGTCCGTCGTAGCGGAACCGGCTTTGGCGAAGGGTCACTGTCCCGTCGTCACCGGCCGCGGCGGTCACTACCGGGTGCCCGCCCTGGAAGATCCACGAGTCCATCACGTCACGGGCGGGCTCGCCGGTGGACTCAGCCAGCGCGTCCCACAGGTCGTGGGTCTCGGTGTTGGCGTAGGAGTGGCGCCGGAGATAGTGCCGGACCCCGTTGCGGAACTCGTCGGCCCCCAAGTACTGCTCCAGCATCCGCACCGCGGCGGCGCCCTTCTCGTAGGTGAGCAGGTCGTACATGCCCTCGGCCTCGGCGGGGGAGACCACCGGGTACTCGATGGCCCGGGTGGCGGCCAGGGCGTCCACGTCGAACGCCGCGGCCCGAGAAAGCCCGAAGGCCAGCCAGCGCTTCCAGTCGGGGCGGTAGGCGTCCACCGCCAGCATCTCGCAGAAGGTGGCGAAGGCCTCTTTGAGCCAGATGCCGTTCCACCACTTCATGGTGACCAGATTCCCGAACCACATATGGGCCAGTTCGTGGGCGATCACGTCCACCGCGGTCTGGCGCTCCTGCTGGGTGGAGGAGTCGGGGTCGAGCAGCAGCAGGATCTCCCGGAAGGTGACGCACCCCATGTTCTCCATGGCCCCGAAGGCGAAGTCGGGGATGGCCACCAGATCGAGCTTGTCGCCGGGGTAGTCGATGGCGAAGTAGTCCTCGAAGAAGCCGAGGCAAAACGCGCCGGCATCGAGGGCATACTCGGTGAGGTGCCCCTTACCAATTGGATGAACGACGCGGAGCGGCGTGCCGTTCACATCCACCGGTTCGGTGGCCTCCAGCGGGCCGACGATGAATGCCAGCAGGTAGGTGGACATTTCCATGGTGGGGGCGAAGGTCACCGCCCGGCGGCCATCACCGGTGGGTTGGGAATCGACCTCAGCACCAGAAGACACCGCCATCAGGTCCTCGGGCACCACCAGCGTCACCCCAAACACTGCCTTTAGGTCGGGCTCGTCCCAGCACGGAAACGCCCGCCGGGCATTGGTGGACTCGAACTGCGTGGTGGCGATCACCCGCTCATCGCCATCGTCGTCGGTAAACGTGGAGCGATAGAACCCCCGAAGCTGATCATTCAGCGTCCCGGTGAAGCTGAGATTCAACCGAGCCGGCCCCAGCGGCACCGGCTCGCCCAGCCGCAGCACCGCCCGCTCGTGCTCATCGTCGTAATCGACCCCTGCCAGTGCCACGCCATCCAGATCGCCTGCGCTGATCTCCAGCTCAGCGGCATTGAGCACAATCGCTCCCACCGGCTCCAGCACCTCGACGTCCACCGCCACAACCCCCGCAAACGTGAACGCCTCCAGATCAGGCTCCAACCGCAGCTCATACCGCCGCGGCACCACACCTCGGGGCAACCGGTAGGGGTTGGATGAGTCTTCAGCCATCGACAGATGTTAGATAGAGGGGAGTATGAATTTCCGATTTGGGATGGTCGGCCACGGCCATATCACCTCGCAGTTTCTCGCGGCAATGGAGGTTGTGGAAGGTGCTCATGTTGGCGCGGTGGCCGGCAGAGACGGCGGTCGGGCCAACGCGTTCGCCCAAGACCGGGGTATCGCCGCGAGCTACGGGTCGGTAGGCGAGATGCTTGATGCCGAACAGCTCGATGCGGTGTACATCTGCACGCCCCACCCGTCCCATGTCGATGCGGCCCTGGCCTGCATTGACGCGGGGGTGGCCGTTTTGGTGGAGAAGCCGCTTGCTCCCAACCTGGAGGGCGCAAGCCGGATTGTGACCGCGGCTCGCGACGCGGGCGTGTTTGCCATGGAGGCGATGTGGACGCGGTTCCTGCCCATCTACGAGGCGGTGCGCCGTTGGGTCGACGAGGGTTGCATTGGGGAGGTTCGGCAGGTGACGGCCTCGTTCGGCTTCGCCGCTCCGGTGATGCCCGAGCACCGGCTGTTCAATCCCGACCTCGCCGGGGGAAGCCTGCTCGACGTGGGGGTGTACCCATTGACCATCGCCCATTGGCTCTACGGATCCCATCCTTCCGAATACGGGGCAGTGGCCAGAGTGGGCGAAACCGGCGTGGACGAAATCGTCTCCATCGCCGCGTCGTATCCCGGCGGCGGTTTGGCCCAGCTGAGCTGTGCCACCGTGGCCAACCTCGACCTCAATGCGGTGATCAGCGGCACTGCCGGGTCGATAGAGATACCGATCTTCTTTGCCGCCGACCGGGCCATCCTGAGGGCCGGGGGCGAAGAGGAAATCGAGGAGATTCCCCATCGGGCCAACGGATTCGAATACGAGATCCAAGAGGTGGTCGACTGCGTGCGGGCCGGGCGTACCGAGAGCGAGCGCATGCCGCTGGCCTTGACGCTGGAGATGGCCGGTTTGTGCGATGAGATCCGAGGCAGGCTTGGAGTCGTCTACCCCTTTGAGGAGGGCGGTTCGTGATGCAGTACGTCGAACTTCCCGGAGTGGATGCTCCCGTCAGCCGAGTGGTCCAAGGGGCGATCAGCCTGTTCGCCCTCGACGAGGAGACTCGGCTGGAAATGCTCGATGCCGCGTTTGAAGGGGGGATTACTGCATTCGACACCGCAGTCAACTACGCCTTCGGCGACGTGAGCGTAGACGCCATGCTCGGCCGGTGGATCAGCCATCGGGGTGGTCACGAAGACATCGTCGTGATCGCCAAGGGGTGCCATCCGGAAGTTTCCGAATGGCGATCCCGGGTGAATCCCGACGCCATCGTCGAAGACATCGACAAGTCGCGACAGCAGATCGGCATTGACCGGCTCGACCTCTGGATGTTCCACCGCGACGATCCGGATGTCGAGATCAGCATTCTGGTTGAGGCGGTCAACTCGGCCATCGATCGGGGCCATATCGGGGCTTGGGGGGTGTCGAATTGGGCGACGACTCGCATTGAGGCGGCTCTGAACTATGCCGACGCCCACGAATTGAGGGGTCCGGTGGCCAATAGCGTCCACTACAGCCTTGCCGACCAGATCGATGATCCTTGGCCCGACGTGGTCACCCTCACCGGGGCAGATCGAGAAGCCGACCGAGAGTGGCATCGACAGCGAGAAGTGGCGGTTGTCGCGTGGTCATCGCTGGCCGGGGGATTCCTGAGCGAGCGGATCAGCCGGGCTGAGCTTGAAGCCGCCGAGGGATTCATCGCCGATACCGCCCGCTGCTATTTCAACGACGACAACTGGACTCGTCGAGAGCGGGCCGCCGAGGTGGGTCGCCGACTCGGCTTGAGCCTCAGCCAGGTGGCGCTGGCCTGGGCGCTCCATGCGGACTTCAATCCTCTGGTCATCGTGGCCAACGCCACGGTGGAAGAAGTGGAGGAGAACATTGCCGCTGAAGGCACAGTTCTGGCTGACGCCGATCTCGATTACATCTTCTCCGGCTAGTGGTTGAGGGGGATTGAGTGGGCGAGTTGGCCGTAGTCGGGATCGGCAACGCCATTGTCGATGTGATCAGCACCGAGGAGCACGATTTCATCGACGCTCATGGCATGGTCAAGGGAGCAATGACGCTGATCGATGCCGACCGGGCCGAGACGCTCTATGGGGCCATGGCCCCGGCCATTGAGACGTCGGGGGGCTCGGCAGCCAACACCGTGGCCGGGGTGGCCTCATTCGGTGGACAGGTGGGCTACATCGGCAAGGTGCGCGACGATCAGCTCGGCGAGGTGTTCGCCCACGACATACGGGCGCTAGGGGTGCGATTCGAGGTGGCTCCGGCCACCGCGGGGCCGCCTACTGCTCGGTGCCTCATCATCGTCACCCCCGATGCGGCTCGCACGATGAACACCTACCTGGGAGCCAGCACCGAGCTGCACCCCGACGACATCGACCCCGACCTGGTGGGGGCGGCCCAAGTGCTGTACTGCGAGGGCTACATCTGGGACGTGGCCATCACCAAGGAGGCCATCCGCAAGGCCATCTCAATCTGCTCGGCCTCCGGGGGGACCATCTCGTTCACGTTGTCGGACAGCTTCTGTGTAGAGCGTCATCACCAGGAGTGGCTCGACTTGGTAGACGGCCCCATCGACCTGCTGTTCGGCAACGAGCACGAGATCTGCACGCTGTACGAGACGGGCGACGACTTTGAGGCCGCAGTGGCCGAGGTGCAGGGGCGGTGCGCGGTGGCCGCCCTGACCCGGGGGCAAGGCGGCTCGGTACTGGTCACCCCTGACGAGATCATCGAGGTACCCGCCGCACCGCCGCCCAAGGTGGTGGACACCACGGGGGCGGGGGACCTGTATGCCTCAGGGTTCCTGTACGGCTGGACCCAGGGGAGGGACTTGACCCAATGCGGATGGCTGGGCTCCCTGGCCGCCACCGAGGCCATCAGCCAGTTCGGCGCCCGCCCCACTGGATCGCTGGCCCATCTGGCTGGCTAGCTCCCCCTCGATGGCGGTGCGGGAAGTGTCACCAGCGCCACCTACCATCGGGACATGAACCCATATGAACGGGCTGAGCAGGCCGGATCCCAGCTCATTGAGCGGTTGGAGGGGCCCTTCGACGCAGCGGTGGTGCTGGGGTCGGGCTGGGCCGAGGTTGCCCAAGGTATGGGTACCGTTGATGCAGTGGTGGCCGCCGAATCCATCACCGGCTTCCATCCACCGTCGGTGCCCGGCCACGGAGGCACGCTCAGCGCGGTGAACGTGGGAGACCGGCGCGTGCTGGTAATGGCGGGCCGGGTCCATCTCTACGAGGGCCATCCGCCAGCCGACGTGGTCCACGGTGTGCGGGCCGCAGTGGCCGCGGGATGCTCCACGGTGGTTCTCACCAACGCAGCCGGTTGCATGAACCCGGCGTTCGGCGTGGGCCAGCCGGTGCTGATCAGCGACCATATCAACCTCACCGGTCAGTCTCCGCTGTTCGGTCCGGCACCGCCTGAGGGCTACGCCATCCGATTCACCGACCTAACCGACCTGTATTCGTCACGTATCCGCGAGGCGGTGCGTCTCATCGACCCGTCGGTGGGCGAGGGGGTCTACGCCGGATTGGTGGGGCCGCACTTCGAGACCCCGGCGGAAATCACCATGCTGGCCCGCATGGGGGCCGACTTGGTCGGCATGTCCACCGTTCTAGAGGCCATTGCCGTTCGCCATCTGGGAGCCGAAGTGGCCGGCGTTTCGCTGGTCACCAACGCCGCGGCAGGAATGGGCGGCGCGCTCGACCACCAAGAAGTGTTGGACGCGGGCCAAGCCGCCCAGAGCCGGGTTACGGCAGTGCTGGGTGCCGTGATCGAGGCGCTGTGAACCCGACGTTCACCCCTCGATGGGAGGCGCAGTGAGCACCAGCCCCCAGAAGCCAACCCTCAGCACGACGATGCGGGTCCCCACCGATGCCGAGCGCCTTATACCAACGCCTGAGGAGTGGCTGGCCGCGGATCCCGACCCGAACACGAGGGCCGAGTTAGAAGCGCTGTTGGAAGCCGGCGATCAGGGAGGGATCGAAGATCGATTTGGCGACCGACTCCGTTTCGGCACCGCAGGGATTCGCGGCCCGATGGGTGCCGGGCCCAACCGCATGAACCGGGTGGTGGTTCGCCAGTTTGCCGCTGCGCTGGTCGGGTGGCTGGGTGGAAGGGGCGGGGTGGTGATCGCCCACGATGCCCGCCAGAACTCTGACATATTCGCCGCCGATGTCGCTGAGGTCTTGGCCGGGGCAGGTTGCTGGCCCGTGACGCTGCCCCCCAACACACCCACTCCCGTTCTGGCCTTCGCAGTCACCCAACTCACGTGCGCGGCAGGGGTTATGGTCACCGCCAGTCACAATCCTGTCGGTGACAACGGTCTCAAGCTGTACCTGGCTGACGGCGCCCAGGTCATACCGCCCCACGACCAGGCCATCGAAGCGGCCATGGCCGCCCAGACGCTACCGCCCCGCGACCTGCCCGACCGAGGGCCCGACCCGGAGTGGCCCCAAAGGGTCACCGTTGAAGTGGAATACATAGCGGCCATCTTGGCCAATGTGCCGTCGCTCTACTCGTTCCACCCGCTGGCCTACACCCCTCTTCAGGGCGTGGGGCTGCACTACGTGAACTTCGCTCTGACATATCTGGAAAACGGCGAGCCGTTCGTCGTCGAAGACGAGGCCGAGCCCGACCCCCTCTTCCGCAACGTGGTGTCGCCCAACCCGGAGAACCACGACACCTTGGCCAAGGTCATCCGTCGGGCCGAGCAGATCGACACCCCCTTGGCCATCGCCAATGACCCCGACGCCGACCGGATGGCCGCCGCGGTGTGGGCCTACGAGAACGAGTGGCGGGTATTGACCGGCGACGAGATCGGCGCGCTGCTTTGCGACTGGATTCTGGGACTGAGGACCGGGTCAGGAGGCGACGAGCGGGTGGTGGCCAGCAGCATCGTCTCGGGTCGGCTGGTCGGCCGCATCGCCGAGGCCCGCGGCGCTACTCATGTGGAGACACTGACCGGCTTCAAGTGGATTGCCCGCGCCGCCGACAACCTCGACCCTCGCGACGACGGCCTGGATTGGAGGTTCGTGTTCGGATACGAAGAGGCACTGGGCTTCGCCTGCAACGACAGGGTGAGGGACAAAGACGGCATCAGCGCGGCGGTCCACTTCACGATGATGTGCCGGTGGCTGGCATATGAGGACGGTCGCACCCCCATCGAGCGGCTTGGAGAGCTGATGGACGAATTCGGCCTCCACCGCACCGACCAGGTCAGCATCGACTTAGGCGGACGACCGGCCTCCGAGCTTATGGAAGTGATTCGGGCCGATTATCCCCAGCGATTCGGCAGCATCGAAGTGGCCCAGATAACCGACTATCAGAACGGTGTCGGCAGGCTGTACCCGGCCGATGTGCTCCGGTTCAATCTGGCCGATGGCAGTCGGGTGTCATTGCGCCCCAGCGGCACGGAACCCCAGATCAAGGGCTATATCGAAGTGGTCGGCGAGATCCAAGTACCCGACCCGCTCCATTCTTTGAGCGAGTCGGTTCGAGAGTTAATCTACGAAGCCAGTTCGGCGATCTCGGATCGCTGAGCGGGGGTCATTGCCCAGTTGGCGGCAGCCACGTTGGAGGCCACCTGGGAGGGCTTGGTTGCGCCGCAGATAACGGTGGCCACCACCGGGTTGGATACCAGCCACCCGATGGCCAGCTCCAAGATGCTGTGGCCCGAGTCGGCGGCATAGTCGGTGAGCCGGTCCACCGCGGCCAGCTTTTCCTCGCTCAAGAACATGTCCCGCCTCTCACCCTTCCACATTGACAGGCGGGTTCCCTCAGGGGGGCTCATCCCCGAGTACTTGCCGGTGAGCAGGCCGGACTCCAGGGGGAAGTAGGGAACCACCGTCATCCCGGTGCGCTCGCAGGCGTCAACCACTCCGCCGTCCTCTACTTCGCGGGTGAGCACCGAGTAGTAGTTCTGGACGCTGGCGTAGTTGCCTGCTTCGGCCTGCGCCGCAGCGAGCCCCGACTCGTCGATCTGCTCGGCACTGAAGTTGGAGCACCCGATCTCCAAAACCTTGCCCTCATCGACCAGTTCTTGCAGGGCGCCCAGCGTTTCTGCCTGGGGAGTATCGGTGTCGGGCATGTGAAGCTGGTAGTGATCGATGCGGTCGGTGTTAAGCCGAGCCAGGCTGGCCTCGACGGCTTGGCGGATCCAGGCTGGGTCGCCGCCCTTCTGCCCCTCGGGCAGGGCACCGGGGTGTCCGAACTTGGTGGCCACAATCACCTGGTCGCGCCGGCTGCCCAGAGCGGCACCGAGGAACTCTTCGGACTTGCCCCGACCATACAAATCAGCGGTATCGAAGTAGTTGACTCCGGCGTCAATTGCGGCGTCGACCACGGTCTGGGTGGCATCGGCGTCGATGGTCATACCGAAGTTGTTGCACCCCAGCCCGATCACCGAGGCCGACAGGCTTCCAATGCTGCGCATCTCCATGCGCTGGGACACTACAGGGGTGGCCGATCAGGTGACCTCTCGAAAGGGCAATGGCCCCGTGGGCCAACCGCTACAACGGGAAGCGGTGGGCGGCCTGTTCGTAGACGTCGGGGGCGAGGTCTCCCTGGGGTTGCCCCGACCGCACGGCCGCCACCTCGTCGACAGCTACCGTGGCGCTCCTCAAACAGCAGGCGATTCCCACGATGGGGTATTCGCCGGTGGTAATCACCACATGGCCATAGCGGTCGGCAACGTCGAATGAACCGGCGAGGCCCGGCTCAAAGAGAGCTGGCGGCCGGGGGCTGTCGATCCACAGCAGGCCAACCTCCACCGCGTCGAGCCGGTAGGCCGAGGGGGAGCCAACCGAAGCCAGATGGGCTCGGATGGCATCGGTCTCGCTTCGCGGTCCCTCGATGCGCACCATCTGACCGCCCTCAAAGGTCAAGACCACCGGAGACCGGGCGTACCAGCCCATCGGCAGCCAGATGTCGCCGGGCGACATCACCACTGTTCCATTGGCGGTTCCCGCGACCGGAGACGACCCGATTATCCCCCGAGGCCATTCGGCAACAGTGCCGGGGACGGTGGCCAGGCCATCGTGCATCCACCGACGGGCACCTCTGAGACCGATCCGCAGATTCGTTCCCTGGTCGTCGCCCACATGCAATTCCTGCCCGGCATCCAGCAGATCCATGCCTCGCTTTACCCGGCGGCCCAATCCGACATGGGGCACGATTCCCCGCAGCTCGCCGGTGCTGTGAGCGACCACCGACAGCACCCGGGCGTTCGAGGGAACCAAGGACTCCACTTCATACGAGTAGCCGTTCAAGAGGTTGACAACGATGTCCGGCGTCGTCGGTTCGGCGCTCGGCCCATCAGGAGGCAGTTGGTCGACAAAGACCGATGTGGGAAGGGTGCCGACCAGGTGCAGCGCATGGACGGCGGCGTCGAGCAGGGTGGGATCAGTGGCATCATCAGCCAGCACCATCGCTGGGCGGTTTGGCGCGGCCCGGCATAACTCCAATTGCCGGGCCATGACGTCTACGGATCGGCGGTGTACTGATTCTGGCTTCATCTCCACACCTATCTACAGCCAGCTAGGGAGACGGCGCAACCGGGGTATCCGTTATTTCGGGTTTGATCGACGGTAATTTTCTTATATGTCAGGAAAGTTCTGCGCGCGCGTGTTGTGCAACGAACGTGCCACGGCGATCCTGTTGATAAATGCCCAAGACCTGTCGGTGCAGATCGTCGGCATCCATGAGGACACCGGCATCGCCGGCGTTCCGTTGTGTCGGGTTCATGCCGATGGCATTGTGGTGCCATTGGGATGGACGCTGTCGGATTCGCGCCCTCCGGCCGATGAATTCGAGCCCGAACTGGTGCTGATCGACGACGCCTCTTCGGATTCATCTGAAGACTTCCGGCTTCCAGAAATGGAAGACGATACTGAGGAGGACATGGAAGACGCCGCGGTGGGAGAGGTGCCCCCGCTGCTCAGCCGGGCGTTCCGGGCCGCCGGCCTAGACTGAGCCGAAGCCACCAGCACCAATTCCAAGATTGAGGGGCTGGCTTCTAGCGCAGGTCGCACCCCGAACCGTAGGCTTCGGCCATGACCATCGTCGATATCCACGAGAAGCCCAGTGATCTGCTGCTTCCCGACCCCGAGCCCCAGCGCATCCGCTACACGCTCATCTCGGTTGACGACCACCTCGTGGAGCCGCCCTGGCTGTTCGAGGGCCGGGTGCCCGCCCGGTTCGCCGACCGGGCGCCCAAGGTCGTCGAGGGCGAGGACGGCGGTCAACACTGGGAATTCGACGGTGAGATCTACGCCCAGCTGGGCCTGAACGCCCTGGTGGGACGGGCCGATCGCAACGACTTCACCATAGAGCCGGCCCGCTTCTCCGACATGCGCCGGGGATCCTGGGACATCAAGGCCCGCATCCACGACATGGACCTGGGCGGCATCTGGGCGTCGATCTGCTTTCCCAGCCAGATAACCGGATTCTGCGGCCGGGTGTATTCAGACTGCTCCGATCCCGAACTTGGCTTGGCGGTGACCCGGGCGTTCAACGACTGGATTCATGAGGAGTGGTGGGGCTCCTATCCCGAGCGCATCATTCCCATGGGAATCACATGGCTCAAAGACGCCGATCTGGCCGCTGCTGAGATCCGCCGCAATGCAGAGCGGGGATTCGTGGCCGTCACGCTGCCGGAGATTCCCCACAACATCGATCTGCCGTCCATCCACAGCGAATGGTGGGACCCAGTATGGAGGGCGTGTGATGAGACCGACACCGTGATCTGCCTTCATGTGGCGTCGTCGGGACACGTCATGCCCACTGATCCTGGCGGACCGCCCATCGGGGTGGGGGCCACCATGTTCCAGATGCACGCCTATGCGGCCGCAGCCGACTGGGTGTGGTCGGGTATCCCGGTGCGCTATCCCAACATCAAGATCGCCATGTCGGAAGGGGGCTGCGGCTGGGTGCCCATCATGTACGACCGGCTCAAGCACCAAATTGAGATCTCAGGTCACGGACGGGGGGTGTGGCCCGGCGGTACCGACATCGGTCCCCACGAAGTGCTGATGCGCAACTTCTACTACTGCACCATCAACGATCCGTCGTCGATCGACGCGGTGATCGCAATGAACCTCGACCACACCATGGTTGAGACCGACTATCCCCACGCCGATTCCACCTGGCCCGAATGCCAGGACACGCTGGAGTCGAAGCTGGGGCACTTGAGCGACGACGTCATCCGCAAGCTCACCCACGAGAATGCGGCTCGCCTGTTCCGCCACCCACTGCCCGACGGCTGCCTGCCCTAGTCCGATCGAGAACCTCGCCTCTGGGATAGAGCGGAGACTGCGGTGAGCCGATTCGGCCACCCGGTGATTGACGCCGACGGCCATGTGCTGGAGATAACCGCGGCCCAGCAGCCCCACCTGGAGCGGGTACTGGGCGCTGACCTGTATCGGCGTTACCTGACAGAGGGTCTCCCCATGCGCAACGCGCAGATGGCCCGCAGCCTCGAGGAGCGCCGTCGGACCCGCTCGCCGCAGGGGGCCTGGTGGGGGACCCACACCGCCAACGTGATGGACCGGGCCACCGCCATGCTGCCCGCACTGCTCTACGAGCGGATGCCCGAAATCGGCATCGACTACTCGGTGCTCTACCCCACCAACACGCTCACCAGCTGCGCGGTGGAAGACGCCGACTACCGCACCGGCTTGTGCCGGGCCTTCAACGAGTTCTACGCCGACGTCTACAACCCCTACGCCGACCGCATGGCCATGGCCGGCATCATTCCCGCCCACACTCCCGATGAGGCCATCGCCGAGCTGGAGCACTGTGCCGCGCTGGGCCTGAAGGTGGTGGTGTTCGCCGAAGGGGTGATGCGGTCCATCGACGATCCTGACCACCAAACCCGGTCGGGATGGCTGTGGCCCGGCCAGCGCCACTGGTTCGACTGCTATGGCCTGGACTCGGCCTATGACTACGACCCGGTGTGGCGCCGCTGTGTCGAGCTCGGCTTTGCCGCCACCTTCCACGGCGGCCTGTCCTTCCGCCCCGGCATCCACACCTTCGTCTCCAGCTACACCGCCAACCACATCGGCCAGTTCCAGTCCCTGATGTACGAGCTGTGCAAATCGCTGTTCTTGGGCGGGGTCACCCGGCGTATCCCCGAGCTGCCGTTCGTGTTCTTGGAGTGCGGCGTTTCGTGGGGCACCCAGCTCTTGTGCGACATCATCGAGCATTGGGAGAAGCGCAGTTGGGATGCCATCCAGCGCAACTTCGACCCCGCTCTGCTCGACCTCGACGAGCTAGGCGGATACTTCGAGCGCTACGGCGGGGACTTCAGGGCGACTCTTGGCGACGACCTGGCCTCGTACGCCCACGGGATGCCCATCCACGGGGGTACACCCGAAGAGCCCGACGAGTGGACCAGGCTCGGGGTGGAATCAGACGAGGAGATCGCTGAATCGTTCGCGTCGTCGCTCTATTTCGGATGCGAGGCCGACGACCGGGGCGTGCATGTGGCCTTCGGGCCCGCCAATCCCTGCGGCGTGCGGCTCAATGCGGTTTTCTCCTCCGACATCGGCCACTGGGACGTGACCGACATCGAATCGATCATGGACGAGGCTTACGGCTTGGTGCAGGAGGGGCTGATCACCGAGGAAGACTTCCGAGCCTTTGTCTACGAAAACCCATTTCGGATGTATACGGCTATCAATCCCGATTTTTTTGCCGATACCGTGTTATCCGGATATGGCGTTTGACCTTCCCCCCCTCCCGTACAGCCAAAGCGCGCTTGAACCCTATGTGAGCGCTGATACCTTGAGCTACCACTACGAGCGTCACCACGCCGGGTATGTGGCCAACCTGAACCGACTGACCGCAGGTACCCAGTGGGAGGGCACCGAACTCGAGAAAGTGGTCTTAGGTGCCGAGGGAGCGATCTTCAACAACGCCGCCCAGATCTGGAACCACACCTTCTACTGGCATTCGATGAGCCCTGACGGGGGTGGCGCTCCCTCGGGCCCGGTTCGAGCGGCCATCGAGGAGTCGTTCGGCTCGACCGACGAGTTCCGCCGCCAGTTCGCCGACGCGGCCGTGGGGCTGTTCGGCTCAGGCTGGACCTGGCTTGTGTCCGACGACGACGGACTTGCCATCGTGCAGACCCCCAACGCCGATCTGCCCTTGCTGCACGATCGCCGGGCGCTGCTGGTGGTGGACGTGTGGGAGCATGCCTACTACCTCGACTACCAGAACGCCCGGGCCGCCTATGTGGAGGCGTTCTTGGACCACTTGATCAACTGGGAGTTTGCGGCCGAGAACCTCGCTTCCGACTAAACGGAGCGCGCCCACTACCATCGCCGCTTATGGCGACTGCTGAGGTGACCCAGCCCGTTGATCTATTGGACGGGTACATGTACGCCCAAGACCCTTTCTCGGTCTATGCCTGGCTGCGGGAAAACGACCCAGTGTACTGGGACGAGAAGAACGAGATCTGGGGCGTGTCCCGCCACGCCGACCTGTTGGCGGTAGAGAAGAACACCGACCTCTATAGCTCGGCCTCGGGCAGCCGGCCCAAGATCGAGATGTCCGACTCCATGATCAACATGGACGACCCCGACCACCAGCGTCAGCGGATGCTGGTGGCCCGGGAGTTCACCCCCCGAGCGGTTCGCAGGCAGGAGGACAAGATCCGGGCGGTGGTCACCGAGCTGATCGATCGGGTGGCGCCCCGGGGATGGTGCGATGTGGTGTACGACCTGGCCGCCCCGCTGCCGGCCTACATGATCGGCAAGCAGCTGGGCTATCCCACCGAAATGTGGCCCCGGGTCATGCACTGGTCAGAGGCCACCATGCAGGGAGGCGGCGGCCCGGGCTATCACACCGTGCAGGGAGACCGGGCCATCGAGGAGTGGGCCGGCACCACCTACGAGCTGGTGCAGAAGCGCAAAGCCGATCCCCAAGACGACCTCATCTCCATGTGGTGCCACAAAGAGTTGGACGGCCAGCCGCTGAGCGACGACGACATAATGCACGAGGTTCTCCTGGTGCTAGACGGCGGAGCGGAGACCACCCGTACGGTGATCGGCACGACGTGTTTGGCGCTGGTGGAGAGTCCCGACCAGCGCCAGATCCTCATCGACGAGCCCGAGGTGATCGGCGAGACCGCAGTGGAGGAGTTCATCCGCTACGTGTCGCCCATCTTGAACATGCGCCGCACGGTGACGGCCACCCACGAGCTGCATGGCAAGACTCTCAAAGAGGGCGACCAGGTGTTGTTGATGTACGCCTCGGCCAACCGCGACCCCGAGGCATTTGAGAACCCCGATGCGCTGGATGTGCGCCGTGACGCCCGCAACCACCTCTCCTTCGGCTTCGGCACCCACTTCTGCTTGGGAGCGTCGTTGGCCCGGCTTCAGCTCAAAGTCATGTTCGAGGAGGTCACCCGGCGGCTGCCCGACATGAGGCTGGAGCCCTTCTATGCTCCCCGCTATCGTCCCGGGGCGTTTACTCGGGGCTTGGAGGGGCTGAACGTGGAGTTCGCCCAGAGCGAGCCCGAGGGCGACGGCGCTTTGGGAATGTTCCCCATCACGGTGCAGTAATGGTTGCGTCGACTGCCGAGTCGGGGATCGAGATTCCCCCCATCATCTCGGTGGACGACCACGTCATCGAGCCGCCCCATGTCTGGCAGTCGCGGCTGCCGTCCCGCTATGCCGACATCGGCCCTCGAGTGGTGACTGCTCCGTGCGAGATCTCCTACGTGGGTGGCGTGTTCTCGTGGACTGAGGGCACAGGACGGCCCACCGCATATTGGTATTACGAGGATCTCCACTATCCGATGGTCCGCACCCACTCGGCGGTGACCTTTCCCCGCGATGAGCTCCAGATGGTGGGCATCACCTTCGAGGAGATGCAGCCCGGTGCCTGGCAGGTTGAGCCCCGGTTGGGCGACATGGACATCGGCCATGTGGATGCCTCGTTGTGCTTCCCGTCGTTCCCCCGGTTCTGCGGCCAGGCGTTCGCCGAGGCCTCCGACATGGACCTGGCCCTGCTGTGCGTGCAGGCCTACAACGACTGGATGGTGGAGGAGTGGTGCGGCCCCTCCGGAGGGCGGCTGATCCCGCTGTGCCTCATCCCGCTGTGGGATGAGGAGTTGGCCGCAGCCGAGGTCCGGCGCAACGCCGAGCGGGGAGTGCGAGCGGTGTGCTTCTCGGAGATCCCGCCCAATCTGGGTCTGCCGTCGATCCACTCCGGCTACTGGGACCCGTTCTTCGCCGCTTGCGAGGAGACGGCCACCGTGGTGTGCATGCACATCGGGTCGTCTTCCAAAATGGTGTCCACCTCGCCCGACGCCCCCGGTGCGGTGGGCTCGGCGCTGGTCCACTCCAACGCCACCTACTCGCTGGTGGACTTTCTCATGTCGGGCGTGTTCGTCCGATTCCCCGGCCTCAAGGTGGCCTACTCAGAAGGCCAGATGGGCTGGCTCCCCTACATCTTGGACCGGGTAGACGTGGTGTGGAAGGAGAACGCCGCCTGGGGCGGGGTGGCCGACAAGGTACCTGAGCCGCCGTCCACCTACTACCGCGACCATGTGTTCGTGTGCTTCTTCGACGACAAGGTGGGTCTGGCCAACATCGACGCCATCGGCCTGGAGACCATCACCACCGAGACCGACTATCCCCATTCCGATTCGACCTGGCCGCACTCCAAGGAACTGCTGGCCTCGCAGATGGAGCACCTGACCCAGCCCGAGGTTGACGCCATCTGCCGGGACAACGCCATTCGGATGCTGGGGCTCAACCTGCCCACCGCCGCCGAGCTGCGGGACAGAGCAGCGGTTTGACCACAGGGGCTGGCCCGGAATTCGAGGCGCTGTCAGCTGATCTGGGCCAACGGATCATTGCCGCCGAATTGCGGGGGCTGGTGCTGCGGTTTGGCGACGAGACCCGGATCGTGGGCGTGG
Source organism: bacterium (assembly GCA_026708015.1). NCBI lineage: Bacteria > bacterium. The sequence goes on along the minus strand of JAPOVT010000063.1, from coordinate 24,129 downwards.
CTGACCGGATGCCTCCGGCCGCAACTCTGGAAGCACCCTTGGAAGAACTCCAGATGGTGCTGTCCGGCCGGCGCGGTGCCGATGAGCTGCGGACTCTGCGCTGGATTGGAAATCCCGAGCCCTACATCGCCCTGCTTGCGTCGAGTTGAACTCAGCTGTTTCCGGACAGTTCTCCCAGTAGAGCCTCAGTGCGGGCTCGGGATTGGTCGTCGGTGTCGTAGATGAAGGCGACGAAGTCGGTTGTGCCGGTGTCGCGGATCCGCTCCAGCTGGGCGGCAACCGCGGCTTCGTTGCCGGTGATGGCCAGATCTTCAACGCCGGGTTTGCCCTCTCGGTCGAGCATGCCCCGGTAGGAGGGGATGTCCTTGTAGTGGGCAAAGGTCCGGGCCGCAGCCTCATAGCCGGCTTGGGCGTCGTCGGTCACCGAGATCGGGAATCCAGCCGCCACCCTCGGCGCAGGCCGTCCGGCGGCTTCAGCGGCGGCGTTGATGGTTGGCACCACGTAGTCGGCCAGCGTGTTGAGTCCGGTGGCCCACACGAAGGTGCCGCGGGCCAGCCGTCCGGCGTGGCCCAGCATGATCGGCCCCATGGCGGCCACGATGATCTCCGTGGGAGGCGCATGCGACAGGCCCCGCCACCGAGTGGTGTAGATCTCGCCCTCGTAGTTCATGCCCTCGCCTCGCAGCATGGGGCCGGCGATCTCCAAGTATTCCCTCATCTGACGGGCGGGGCGGGCGTAGGACAGGCCCATCAGGTTCTCCACCATCCCCTGGTGGCACAGGCCGATGCCCAGGGTGAAACGCCCGCCGCAGGCGGCCTGGGCGGTGGCGGCCTGCTGGGCCAAAGCGAAGGGGTGGCGCATGGGGGTGGGGGTCACCCCGGTGGCGATCTCAATGCGCGTGGTGGCAGTGCCCACCACTGCCGATGCGGTAACGGCGTCGATCTCGATGTTGGCAATCCATGCCGTGTCCAGCCCCAGCGCCTCGAACCGCTGAGCGTTCTCGGTGATCTCGTCCAGCCCCGGAGGTCCGCTCATCCCCGGCACCGGCGGATCGCCCGTGCCCTCAGCCGCCATCGCCCCGATTCTCATGCCTCGCATTCACGGTCTCCCTCCACTGTTCAAGCGGGTCGATGGTATCGGGCGTTCGCGGTGCGATAGCAGGCCGGAAGCGGGACCGCTAGGACGACCGGAATGGCGCGCCGCAGTGGGGCCAAGGCTGCCATCCCCGCTCCCCCCAGAGGGCATAGGCCATGCGGTGTTGGTCGGCGGGGGCGGCATCTCGGGGGTCTACCCCAACAAGGTGGGGGTAGTGTCGACCGGCCACCCCGTCCCAAGTTGGCTGGTGGAACTGAAAGGCGCCCAGGTATGGCCCCGCGGGGTTGTGGGCCCGGTAGTTGCCGCCCGATTCGCATTGGATGAGGTGGTCCCACTGCGCTTGGGTGGTACCTGCGGGGATCGGGGGCAATTCAGTGGGGTCCGTCGACGTGGTGTCCCCTGGCTGGGGCGATGGTCCGCAGCTGGGCCACGGTGCCCAACCCCGCTCCTCGTAGAGGGCGTAGGCCATGCGGTTTTGATCGGCGGGGGAGGCATCCCGGGGATTGACGCCGATCAGGTGGGGGTAGTTGCGGCGGGCTAGGTCGTCCCAGCTTGATTGTCTGAACTCGTAGGCACCGAAGTTGATTCCGTTGGGGTTGGCGTGCTGGTAGTTCCCGTTGGCATTGCACTGGCGGAGTTGTTCCCACTGCTCCTCTGTAGTACCCGCGGGGATGGTCGGGTCAGGCAAGTTGGTCGGAGCCGGGGTTGCAGTAGCTGTCGGGGTTGCAATTGCAGTGGCGGTAGGAGTGCCTGCAGGTGATGCAGTCGGGATAGGCGAGGCGGTCGGTGCAGGTGTGGGTCGGGCCTGTTCAGGGCAGCCATTGGGCACCAGCTGTGTGTCGATGTCGAACAGGCATCGGTAGTCGTTCAACAGCGACTCCTGGGCCGCGATCAGCGTATCTCTGTCGGCGACCAGCATTTCCAGCTCGGTGATTCTCGCATCCCGCTCATCGGGTGCTTGTCCGCCCGCCGAAGAGCCAGCCATCCCAGCGGCAAGAGCGAAAGCCACGGCCAACGCCCCATAACGGGACCAGCTTCGATGTCTGGTCATGGCCCTCGTTTTTCTACGCCACTTGGCGAGGGTCGGTGTGGCCGAGGATGTTGACGTGGCGGAGCTCGCGTACTTGGTCAGGCGGGAAGGCCTCTCGTTGGTGCATGGTCTGGGTATTGAGCCAGAAGACGGCCTCACCGACGGCCCAGTGGTGCTCGTAGACGTAGCGGTCTTGCGTGCAGTGGGCGAAGAGTTCGGCCAGCAGGGCGGTGCCCTCATCGGGGCCGTGGCCCTCGACGTCGGCGGCAAAATCAGGGCCGGTGTTGGGCCACACGCTGCGGCGGCCGCTGCGGGGATTGGTCTGCACCAGGGAGATGCAGGTGCGGTCGGCCAGCAGCGACTCGCCGTCGGTGGCTTTGAAGTAGCTTCCGAAGTCCAACCCGTCGCGCAGCCGATAAACGACGCCGATGTCATCGATACGGGCCTTGGTGTTGTCGTCGAGGTCTTGGTAGGCGGCTACCAGGTTCAGCCATTTGGTGGTCCCGCCCGATGACGGAAGCATCACCGCATCTAGGTAGAGGAACTCGATGAGCGGAGGGGTGAAGCTGAGGTCGGAGTGGTAGGTCACCACGTCGGTGCCTCCGGTGCCGACCACCCCGTCGACGTCCACGTTGGACACCCGGTTGATACCGGGGAATCCAGGTAGGCGGGACTTGTCGGCCAATGTGGGCCGCAGGGGGCCGAATGACTCACAGAAGCTGGTCACTTGAGCGGGGGTGGGGGGCTCGGGGTTGCGGAACAGAAGGAGTAGGTGTTCGTCCACTGCGGCCAGTAGTTCAGCAGCAGTTTGTGAGTCCGGGGGGGTAGCGAAGTCGTATCCGGCCACCTCCGCGCCCAGAGGGGCGTCCAGTGGGTTGATGGTCAGGCTCATCGGGGGCTGTCAATCAGCTTGGTCCGCTCGATTTGGGGATAGCCGTCCACCCAGGTGGAGGGATCGTCCCAGCGGCCCAACGGGGGCGGGTGCTCGTCGGGGTCGAGCTTGTCGTAGGGGCCGAGGCTGAAGAAGAGGTACTCGCAGCCATCCGGCCCTGAGCGCTCCGGTCCGTAGGCGAATCCACCTCTCACCCAGCGCAACTCTCCTTCTCGATAGGGCTCTTCACCTTCGACGATGAACTCACCTTTGGTCACCAGATACACCGTGTCGGACAAGTGCCAATGGGCCGCCGCGTTGCGGCCCGCCCACGACTTCACGTGCATGACCCGGTTTCCCGACGCCGGGTCTACCAGCCATCGCACGAACGGCCCCGGTTCCCGGTCGGGCTCATCGGGATCGGTGTAGTCCTCCCATTCGATGTCGGCGATGCAGATCGGCCTCCGCTCTCCGATGGGGTTGTCTTTCACAACTCCCACGCTAGTGGTCGCCTGCGGCGGGCTCAGAAGTGGGAGCGATCAGCTCGAGGATGCGACTGGGGGGGAGGTGTTGCTCGGTGATCTCGACGCTCCAGGGGACGAGGGCGTCTTCGATGGCGTTGCACACGGCGGCAGGGGCGCCGATGGCCCCGCCCTCGCCCACTCCCCGCCAGGGCACATCGCCCTGGGAGGGTCCTTCGAGGTGCTCGATGTCGATGCGGGGGATTTCGGCTGCGGTGGGCAGCAGGTAGTCCATGAATGTGGATGTGGTACACTGCCCGCTGTCGTCGTAGACGATGCGCTCGAGCAGCACGCTGCCGATTCCCTGTGCCACCCCGCCCCGGATCTGGCCCTCCACCACCGCGGGGTTGATCATCTCTCCGCAGTCCTCCACCACCAGATAGCGGGGCACGGTTACCAGCCCGGTGCCGGGGTCCAGTTCCACCCAGCACACGTGGGTCGACTGGGTCCACCCTCCGGCGGGGGTCTCAAAGTCGAACGATGCGTCGAAGCCGTCGCCCAGTGCGTCGTCCAGGGTGAACGGGGCCATGTACGACAGCCGGGCCACCTCGGCGACGGTCTTGGAGCGGTCGGGCGATCCCCGCACGGACACCACCCCGTCGACGATCTCTAGATCATCGGGGTTGGCCTCCAGCAGCCCGGCCACCACCGCCAGCAGCTTGTGGCGCACGATTCGGGCCGCGCCCTGGGCCGCTCCGGCGCCCAGCGTGGCCGCCCGGCTCCCGCCGGTGCCCACCATGTTGAAAGGCACCTGGTCGGTGTCCCCGCACACCACCCGTACGTTGTCGATGGGCACCCCCAGCTCGTCGGCCACCACCTGCGACAGGGTGGTCTCGTGGCTCTGGCCGTGGGGCTGCTGGCTGGTGAAAGCGGTCACCGAGCCGTCGGGTTCTAGTTTCACCCGAGCCCGCTGCATCGATCGCTGCTCGTAGGTGAAGCCCAGCGCCTGGCCGTAGTTGGTGGGGCCGGGACCGGGTTCCAAGTAGGTGCATAGGCCGATGCCCAGATGGCGCCCCTCTGATCGGGCTTCAGCCTGGGCGGCCCGAAAGCCCTGGTAGTAGGCCAGCTCCACCGCTCGGTCCAGGGTTTGGTTGATGGTCATGAAATCCAGGGTGGGGCCGGTGAGCATGGCGCCGGGGAACTGGTCGTCGCCCATGTAGTTGCGGCGTCGTACCTCCAGAGGGTCGAGTTCGAGCCGGCGGGCGATGAGGTCCATGAGGCGCTCCCGCACCCAGCACTCGATCTCCCACGGCCCCCGGTAGGCCACGAAAGATGCCTTGTTGGTGGCCACCACCGAACCGCGGAACTGGTAGTGGCGCACCCGCAAGGTGCCGGGCAGCAGCACCTTGATGATGTTGGCGAACAGCGACATCGGAAGATTCAAGAACGGATAGGCACCGTGGTCCATCACCAGATCGGCTCGCAAGCCGATCACCACTCCGTTTTCATCGAGTGCGGCCTCCACGCTCACCTGCTCTTCGCGGGCGTGGCCGCCGGCCACTAGATTCTCGGCTCGATCCTCCATCCAGCGCACTGGCCGGCCCAGCAGGCGAGCGGCTGCGCACACTGCAACGTCCTCCCGTGTGGGGTTGGACTTCAGGCCGAACGACCCGCCGATGCTGTCGCAGGTCACCCGCAACTGCGCGGCCGGCAGCCCCAAGATGGCCGACAGGTGTACCCGTAACGCGTGGGGGTTCTGATGGGACACCTCGTAGCGGAGGTTGCCGGCAGAAGGGTCGTACTCGGCCACCCCGCCCCGGGTCTCTAGGGGGACGCAGGTGTGGCGGTGCTGGGTGAGCGTCTCGGATATGACATGGGCGGCCGATGCGAAGGCCTCGTCGGGGTCGCCCCACACCTCCCCTCCCGACCACAGCACGTTGTCGGGGGCTTCATCCCAAACGGCGGCGGCGTTCTCGCCCATCGCGGCGGCACCGGTCACCGGGGACAGCGGCTCGATGTCGATCTCCACCGCATCGGCGCCGTCTTCAGCCGCGGCCCGGCTGGTGGCAATCACCAACGCGACCGGATCGCCCGCGAAACGCACCTTCTCATCGGCCAATGGCAGATGAGCGGGCACGATCAGCGGTCCGGCTGTGCCCAGTCCCATGGGGGAGCAGCACTGGGCGAGATCCTCGGCAGTCAGCACGGCTACGACGCCTTCGGTATCCAGAGCGGCATCGGCGTCGACAGAAACCAGTCGCCCGTGGGCCACTGGACTGCGCACGAACACCGCTTCCAGCATGTCGGGACGGTTGATGTCGTCGACAAACCGACCCGCGCCGGCCAGCAGTCGGGGATCCTCCCGTCGGGGAACACTGGAGCCGATGAACCGCATAGTGGCCGAGCGTATTAGTTTTCTCCCCGTGGAAATAGTGCTCGACGGCCCGGTGCTGGCCGTGGACATCGGCGGCACCAAGGTGGCCGTCGGCGTGGTTGCCCCCGATGGGCAGGTGCTGTGCCAGCGTCGAGGGCCGTCTCAGGCTGCCGACGAAGAAGCGCTGTTCACCCTGATTGTGGCGTTGGCGCGGGAGGTTCTCGAGGAACACAGCCAGCCGGTGAGCGTGTGCGGGGTGGGCAGCGGCGGGCCGTCTCGAGACAACCATCGGTTGCTGTCTCCGCTCAACATCGCCGTGTGGCGGGACTTCCCCCTTCGAGATCGTCTGTCTGAGGCCCTCGGAATACCGGTGGCGGTGGACAACGACGCCAAGGCTCTGGCCTTGGCGGAAGGATGGGTGGGCGGTGCCGTCGGAGAAAACAACTACCTGGCCATGGTGGTTTCCACCGGCATAGGGGGCGGCATCGTGCTGAACGGGCGGCTGCTTGACGGCGCCGACGGCAATGCCGGCCACATTGGCCACATCTTCGTGGCCGAGGGCGGTCGGGCCGACGCGGCCGGGGCGGTGGGCCTGCTGGAGGGCCAAGCGTCGGGCACTGCGATCGCCGACCTGCTCGACGGGGTCGCCCCCTCTGATGCGCCGGTGGAGATGCGCCGTCGAGTGGGCACGCTGGTAGGTCGGGGAGTGGGCTCAGTGGCAAACCTGCTGGACCTTCGCCTGGCCGTGGTCGGCGGATCGGTGGCCCTGGGCTACGGCGACGACTTCTTCGACGCCGCCCAAGCCGAGATCGACCGCATCTGCCTTTTGGTCCACTCCCAAGGGGCTCGCATCGTCCCCAGCCCCCTCGGCTCCGACGGCGGCCTTATCGGCGCGGCTGCCGTCGCGGGCCGCACCCTGAACTGAGGTCGTGTTCAAGGATCAGATGGTTGGGTCCGACCACAGGCAGTTGATGGGGCGGAGATGGAGGCGGTCGCCGATCTTGCCGTGTTGGTCGCCGGTGTGGAGCAGAATGCCGGCTCGGTAGCTGCCGGGGGCGACGATGTCCAGCTTGTCTCGCAACCAGGCAAGGTGGTTGAGCTGGGCCAGGCTGGGGGAGCGAGTGGCCTTGATCTCCACCGCGGCCACGTCGCCATTGGGGGCTTCGAGCACAAGATCCACCTCGCGGCCCTGGTTGTCACGGTAGTGAGAGAGGGTCAGGTCGTGCTCTGTGGCGGAGAGCTGACGGGCGATCTCGTTTACGGCAAATGTCTCGAGGAGCGGTCCGGTAGCCGGAGCGGCTGGTGGCACGAGGGCGTCAGCGTCGAGCCTCAGGAGGCTGGCAGCGAGGCCGCTGTCGGTTATGTGGAACTTGGGCCGGCGCATCGGACGGGAGGGCAGGTTCCGGGACCAAGCAGGGAGTTCGTGGACCAAGAACACTGTCTGAAGCCACTCGAAGTAGGAGGCGACTGCCGGACGACTCACTTCTAGCCTTCTCGCTGCGTCTGAGAGGTTTATGTGGCTGCTGGTGAGTCCGGCGGTCCACCGCAGAAGGGCCGGGAGAGCGGCGGCTTTGCGGATGTCGACGAGCGAGGCGATGTCGCGCTGAGCAACTGTTTCGATGTAGCTGCGAAACCAACTCCTCCTCCGATTGGGAGCTAAGTTCACGACCTCTGGGTAGCCGCCTCGGCAGGCGAGTTCGAGATAATCGCTTCGGGCCATTCCATCAGCGGGAGGCAGGCGATGCTGGCCATCGAACCAGCTTCCAATCTCGGTGGGGTGCGAACCGGCCAATTCTGCCTCTGACAGCGGCCACAACCGGAAAATCTGAACCCGTCCCGCCAACGACTCGCTGATGGTTGGAACGGTCAGGAAGTTGGTGGACCCTGTGAGCAGGAACCGGCCTGGTGTCGGCTCAGCGTCCACGAGCTGCTTCACCGCCCGGATGAGTCTGTCTCCGCCTAGCTGGACTTCGTCCACCGCAAGGGGGTGGCGCTGATTGGCCAGGAAACTCAGCGGGTCATCATGGGCAAGTTGAAGTTGGGCCTGGTCATCCAGGGAGACATAGGTTCCTCCCTGGCTTTCGACGACTGCCTGGGCCAGTGTCGTTTTGCCGCACTGACGGGCTCCGTGGATCAAGACCACTCGGGACCATTCCAAGGCGTCTTGAACTTGAGGCTGAATGTGCCGCCTAACGAGCGCCATGTCGTGATCCTAACCCCTGCTTCGCAAACGACTAGGCTACTAATTGACAAACTGTATGCTATCTGATTTGCAAATTGCAGTGCTCCTAATCGACAAACTGTCAAATCCCTATTTTGCAAACAAAGTTCCACCGACTCGGGGCCAGATACAGCAAGTAGAGGTACTCGACTGCGAATGCCCCCCAGATGGCCCAGCCCGCAATCTCCAGTCTGGTGTCGGTGGTGAACCCATTTGAGTACCACTATGGCGACTCAGGCTGAAATCGTCCCGTCAACCCTGATTGGTCAGTCGCTGAAGGTCTGAATGCGGAGATGGCGGGCCATGGCTGAGCCGGCGGGGCCGAGGAGCATTTGAGCCCGCAGGTTGCGCTTGTGGAACAGCGTGACCAAGGCCTCGTCGTAGCTGGCAGTGTCGGAGTTGGCCAGCACGAACTGCTCAAGTTCGGCCTCGCCTTGGAGCCATGACGCCGGGCGATGGCCCAGCAGCTCGTGGAGGTCATCCAGGTCGGCGTTGGAAACCGCGTCGCCGATCTCGTCGATGCGGGCCGCGTGGCGGGCCATGCGGAACATGGTGCGCAGCTTGTAGCGCAGGTGTTCGTCTTCGATCTGCACGGTGCGCAGGTTGCGCACCAGGTGGTTGAGCACCACCTCGGCCCGGGATTCCCGGGGATCGGGCATTTCCACGGTAGGCAGCTCCACGTCGAGGATCTCGGCCAGGGCCTCGGTGGCGAACAGGTTGGTCTCGTAGCACCACTGGAGGTTGGTCATCAGGTCGGAGTCGGGCGCCGGTTCCCGCAGCGCGGCGCTGAACGGGAGCTGGTTGGAGAGGGTGAACATGAAGTGGTGGCGCTGGATGGCGTCCAGGTCCACTGGCTCGCCGGCCAGCTCGCCATAGCGGTCGTACAGCTTGGCGAAGTTTCCGAACCCGAGCACCGTGTCGCGCTGGCGCCACGCGGCCAAATCCATCATCGGGTCGCCGATGTGGCCGATCTCCACATCGAGCACGGCCAGAACCCGTCCGTCTTGATGGTGGAACTGCCCGGTATCCCACACGATGGCCGACTCCCGGCCCCGGGAAAACGGAGGATTGCGGTGCAGCCAGCCCAAGGAGAACTCGAGAAACGGGTCGGGGAGCGTCTTTACGCTGCGGTACAACTGCTCGTAGCGCCGCAAACCCAGCAAGCCCGACTCCTCGGGTCGGTCGGCACGCATAATGCCCCCGTCAACGAAGGGCTGGATGTCGAGGGCGTGCATCCGGGCCAGAATGTGCAGGTAGTCGTCCACCACGGCGTCCCGCTCGGCATCGGTGCAGTTCTCAAAGTGGTTCTCGCCGGGAACCTGGTCCATGACGTAGGCCATCGGGTCGTCGATCCAGCCGTACACCTGGGCTACGGGGATGCCGTGGTCGCCGAGCAGGCTTTGCAGCCGCATCTCGTGGTCGAGTGGGAAGACCAGGGGCATATCGGTGCGATCGCCCCGCACGCACAGCTCGAGTCGCTCGCCATTGCGCTCTAGATCGGCGAACCATACCGGCCGCCACCGGGCCTGACGGGTGATGTCGGTGACCGTGCCCCCTAAATTGTCCTCCAGCCAGGCCACCACCTTCTCGGTGGCGGCATCAGCGTCCATGGGGTCCTTGGTTACGGTCACTGCGGACTACTCCTTGGCGAGTTTGAGGCGATTGGAGATGTTGTTTCGCTGGATGGCGGAGGAGCCGCCAATGATGGGCATGACCAGCACGTCGCGAACATAGCGCTCCATGTCGAAGTCCTCCACGTAGCCGTAGGCGCCCATCACCTGCTGCATCGACAACACGATGTCTTTGGCGGTGTCGCACACGAACAGCTTGGCCATCGAGGTCTCCACCGACGCCGGCATCTCTTCATCCAGCAATCGGGCGGCGTGATAGGTCATCAGGCGGGAGGCCAATAGCCGGGTGCGGCCTTCGGAGAGCATGTGGCGGATGGATTGGTGGCTGCTGATGGGCGTGCCGAACTGGACCCGCTCTTGGGCGTAGTTCCAAGCGTCTTCGACCGCCCCGGTGGCGATGCCCAGGGCCATGGCGGCCACCTCGATCTTCTCCACATCAAGTCCCGGGCCGGCCAGCTTGGCCCATCCCTGGTTCCAGCCCTCGTCTCCGCCCACGATGTTTATAGCAGGCACTTCCACATCGGTGAAGATGACGTCGGTGGTCATCGATCCTTTGAGCCCCATGGCGTGCTGGGGCTCGATGGTTACCCCCGGGTGGCGAGGCGGGATCAGCACGAACGAGAGGTTGCGGTAGCGCTCGCCATCGGGATTGCTGTTGACCAGGGCGTATATGTAGTCGGTGTAGGTGGTTCCCGAGCAGAACCGCTTGGCCCCGTTAATCCGCACCACGTCGCCGTCGCGGACTGCGGTGGTGGTAACGCTGGCCAGATCAGAGCCCACGTCGGGCTCGGTCAGCCCGTAGGAGAACAGCATCTCACCCCGGGCCACCTTGGGCAGCCACTCTTGACGCTGGGCTTCGCTGGCCGTGTCCACCAAGTTCATACCGGCGTAGCAGGCGCCATAAATGTAGCCGCTGCCCAGGGCGGTGCTGCGACGGCACAGTTCCTCGATCACGATCATGGTGGCGGTGATGTCCCGCCCCGAACCGCCGTATTGCTCGGGGATGGTGATGCCGAACAGCCCGAGATCGGCCAGCTTGTACAGCACGCCTCGGTCGATCTCGTTGTCCCGGTCCCACTGCCTGGCCACCTCCCGGGGCACCTCGGTATCGACGAAGCGCCGAACGGTCTCTCGCAGCAACCTGTGGTGCTCGGCTTCGGGGGGATAGTCCACGGCGGTCCTTTTAGCGACCGATGAACTCAGGAGGCTCTTTGGCCAGGAATGCATCGAGGGCGATCACGAAGTCCTCGGTCATCATGGTGAGCCCCTCGGTGGACGCGGCCTGGTCAACCACCGCATCGGCCACCTGGCGAAGCCCGGCGTTGATGGACGCCTTGGTGAACTTGATGGCCATGCGGGCGCCGTCTCGCATCCGCTCGGCCATGGCCTGCACGGTGTCGTCCAACTCTTCACCGGACACGCATTCGGTGATGAGGCCGATTTCGGTTGCTTCTGGGGCCTTGATCAGATCACCGGTGAGCAGATACCGCCGGGCCCGGGCGTAGCCCACCAGCTGGGGCCACAGAAGGGCCCCGCCGTCGCCGGCCACCAGCCCCACCGAAACATGAGGGTCGCCGAACACCGATCGTTCCGAGGCGTAGACGAAGTCGCAATACAAGGCCAGCGAGCAGCCCAGACCCACCGCGGGGCCGTCCACCTTGGCCAAGATGGGCTTCTCCAGGGTGAGCGCCGTTTCGGTGATGCGCCGATCGGCCCGGATTACCCGCTCCACCTCCGACACATTTCCGGCCATGCTGCGCAACCAGGGAATGTCGCCTCCGGCGCAGAACGCCCCGCCCGCCCCGGTAAGGATGGCCACGTCGGTGTCGGGGTCTTGGTCGAGGTCGGTGAATATCCGGGACAAGTCGTCGTGGAGCACTGCGTTGATGGCGTTGCGGGCTTCGGGCCGGTTGAGCGCCACCGTGGTGATTCGATCAACGGTGGACACTTCTAGGGCGCCGTAGTTGTCAGGGTTCATGGGCCTCCTCCTGCAATTGTGAGGATGGGTTCTGGAATTTTGCGCTTCAAGGTGAATCTGCCCGGCAATAGTGCCAGACTTCGCTAGAAGCCGACGTTTTCAAGGAGGAGATGCGCAATGGCGACCTGCCAGCCGGCAATTTTCAACGAAATGGGCAAATACCAGTGGTACGTCCACCTCAGCCGCGGCGACGGGGCTGACTTGGGGGGCATCAAGTCGGCCATCTCCGACTGCCGCAGCAACTGCGATGCCCAGGGGATCAATCTGGTGATCGGTCTCGGCCCCACGCTGCTGGCCGACCTCACCGACGACGTTCCCGGCGACTTCCAGCCCTATCACACGGTGGAGTCCATCGACGGCAGCGGCCGCGAGGCCAAGGGCACCCAGGAGGAGTTGCTGCTGTGGATGACCCACGATGAGAAGGACCTCGTGTGGAAGGCCCAGTGGGATGCCCGCATGGCCCTGATCGCCTCAGGCATGAGCGTGGCCCGGGAGACCCCCACCTTCATCTACGGCGAGAGCCTGGACATGACCGGGTTCATCGACGGCACCGGCAACCCGGAAGACGAAGATCAGCCCGCGGTGGCCATCATCGGTGACGGCGAGGCCGGTGCGGGCGGGAGCTTCATCATCGCCCAGCGCTGGGTCCATGACTTGGTGGCCTGGGAGAAGCTGGATGTGCCCACCCAAGAGGTGAACTTCGGCCGGACCAAGGCCAACTCCACCCGCCTGGACGAGCAGGCCCCGCACTCGCACCTCTCCCACGTGGAGCTGCGCGACGGCGAAACTGCCGATGCGTCCAAGCCCAAACGGGATGAGATCGCCCGCCGGTCCACGCCGTATGCCTTCCACGACGGCACCGTGGGCCTGTACTTCATGGCGTTCTGCAAGACCCAGGCCCCGTTCCGGGAGCGCATGGATGCGATGTACGGCCGCAACGGCCAGGTGCGCGACATGCTCACCGACTTCTCGAACCCCGCTTCGGGCAGTTACTACTTCGCTCCGTCGGTGGAGTGCCTGGATTCCAGCCTGGCTTAGTGGAGGTCAACCACAGTGATTGTGGTTGATGCTATGAACGTGATCGGGTGTCGGCCTGATGGGTGGTGGGCTGATCGGGACGGCGCGCTGATCCGGCTGGTCGAAGACTTGGGCGATGCCGGAGTCCCGGCCCTGGTCGTGGCCGACGGCCGACCGGTGCCCAGCCTGCCTGCTGGCAGTCATGGTCCGGTCGAGCTGGCCTATGCCTCTCGTCGCGGCCCGAATGCGGCTGATGAGCGCATTGCTGATGAGGTGGCCGCAATGGATGACCCGTCAGCTGCCACGGTGGTCACCTCCGACCGCGAGCTTGCCCGCCAAGTACGCCGCCACGGTGCCGTCGTCGTCGGAGCCCGAGCCTTCCGCGACCGCCTGGACCGCCGCCTGGGGTAGGTCCTGCCCGGTATTCCGGTCAGGCGGCGGGGTGGAGGATTACGTCGAGGGTCTCGGGGGAGCGGAGCACGATGCCGGTGTCGGGGGGCACGTCGCCGGCGAACTCGAAGCAGTCGAACCGGTCGACCAAGTATTCCAAGGTGCGCTCCATTTCCAGCTTGGCCAGCAGTGAGCCGGTGCAGGTGTGAGGGCCGGCGCCGAAGGCCCGAACCGGGCCGATCGGGGTGTAGTTGGGGCGCTCTGCCCCCTCGAAGCGGCCCACGTCGAATGCTTCGGGGTTGTCGAAGCGGTCGGAGTCGTGGTTGGCGCTGGCGATGAAACCCATGAGCTTGCTCTCGGCCGGGATTACGGTGCCGCAGACCTCCATGTCCTGTTTGGCCATGCGCACAATGGCCTGGACCGGAGGGCGGAAGCGGAGAATCTCGGTGGACGCCGAGCTGGCCAGCGACGGGTCGTCCTTCAGGCGCTGCCACTGCTCGGGCTGCAAGATGAGGTGTTTGACCAGGTTGGCCAGCGCCCGGTCGGTGGTCTCGATGCCAGCCGACAGCAAGAACGCGGTGAAGCTGCGAACCTCGTCGTCGGACAGCCGCTCGCCCTCGTATTCCATGGAGCACAAATCGGATAAGAGTTCGTCTCCAGGACAGGTGCGGCGCTCGTCGATGGACGGGGTAACGAAGTCATAGAGCTCATCCCGGGCCGCCTCCCCCTGGGCGTGGATCACGGGGTCTTGGCTGATGTTCGAGGTTCCCGCCGCGACGATGTCGTTGTACCAGTTGCGGAAGTTGCTGGCCTCGCCCATGTCCATCAGCTCGGCGATGGCGCCCAGCGGAACCGGCTCGGTGAGCCCGGTCCGCAGGTCAGCCACCTCGGGGGCCACCGGAAGTTGCTCTCCGTATTCGTGGACCAACCCGGACACGATCTCCTCGATGGTGGATCCGAGATAGCGGGGGCCGCGCAGGCGCTTGGCCAAGATGGCGTCTTTACGGCGGTGCTCGTCGCCCGACATCTGCAAGATGGCCCGGCCGAAGATGCTGGAGGTGCCCGGCCGATTCATCAGCGGCCCGTAGTGTTCGCCGTCCTCCAGCATCTCGGTGATGTCGTCCCACCGGGTCAGCACCCACGCTTGGAGCGGCTCAGCCCACATCACCGGGGCCTCCTCCCGCATCCGGTGGAAGATGGGGTAAGGGTCGGCCCCGACGTTCGCCTCCAGATAGGAGGCGAACGCCGGGGCGACGGAGTTCTCGGCCACACTCATGCGGACAAGTTAGACCAGCCGTCTCCGGCTGTTGGTCTAGCCGATCTCGATCCCGTACTCGCCGTCGAAGTTGTCGGCGTAGAAGCTGAACGGATTGGCCGGCACCATGCCTCCGGAAGCGGCGTCGAGCGAGAACGCCGCGCCGCACTGGCTGTGGGGGCCGGAGCTCCAGTCGATCGGGCAGGTGATGCCCATGGTGTCGAAGCTGCCCTTGAGGGCCTCGGTGAGGCTCTCGCGGCTCAACTCACCGGTTTCAGCAGCCCGCTCCACGGCCTGGTGGAACACGTAGCCGTTCAAGAATCCATGCGAGAAGTTCAGGTTCAGGTGCTGCCCGTCGTAGCCGGCCAGCGAAGCGCAGCGCTCCATCTCGGCGGAGGCCTCAATGTCGTTGTTGGCGGTGAGGAATGAGTGCATGCCGAAGGTCTGGTCGCTGATCTCCTCGGGACCTTCGGTCCAGATGGAGTTGGCCGCGATCCCGTGGATGCCGATGATGGGTATGTCAGTGATGCCAGCGTCGGCCATCCCCTGCATAACCACCAGGCCCGCGCCGGGCGACCCGTGGAGGGTGACGTAGTTCACGCCATCGTTGTCGATGCCCTCCTGGAGTGCCGCCATCTGGGCGACCACCTCGGTGGCGCCCGGAGCCACATACTGGGTGCCCACATAGGTGCCGCCACCCCTGTTGACCGACTGCTCCACATAGGCGGCGAACTCGGTGCCGGAGGGAACCTCGAGGCTGATGCCCATGACCACTGCGTTCTCGATGCCACCCACATCGGCGGCGATCTGGCCGGCGGCCAGGTCGGCCTGGTCACCGTAGTGGGCCAGGTTGTTGAAGTACTGGTCGCCTTCGAGCTGGATGTCGATGGTCTGGGGTGGGCCGATCACCGGCAGGTTCAGGGCCTCAACATCGGGCTGGAGCTGGGTGCTGATGTGCGAGCCGCCCAAGCCGAGCAGGGCGATCACCTTGTCGTCCTCGGTGAGCTTGGTGAAGTTGATGGCCGCGGTCTCCGCGCTGAACTGGTCGTCTTCGGGCAGGTACTCGATCATCCGCCCCAAGATGCCGCCAGCCTCGTTGACGCACTCGAAGTAGGCCTCGATGCCGTGGCTGTTGAAAGACTGCGATGAGGCGGTCGGACCGGTCAGGTCGCCCATCCATCCGACTTTGATCGAGCTTGAGGTGACACCGTTGTCCGGGTTGTCAGGCACCATCATTTCGGAAGGAGCCTCCTCCTCTGCTGGGGCGGGTGCCTCGGTGGCCGCAGGAGCGGGTGCTTCTTCTTCCGCAGGCGCTGGCGCTGGTGCGGCACCGCCATCGTCGTCATCGTTGCCACAGGCTGCCGCGATCAGTGCGAACGCGAACAGGGCTACGACAAGGTTCAGCCAGCGTCGGGTCATGGGTAGTCCCCCTCAAATGTGTGTTTGTCTTGCTTGGAGCACCTAGTCGGGCTTCCGATAATCGGTTGTCCAACAATAGGTAGTCCTAGGCAGAAAGCTAGTCGAGATTGCGTGTCTCGGTCTAGGTCTGCCGAAAGGTCAGCTTTCCGCCATCTCGGTGCCGAGGTAGGCGGCGATCACCCGCTCATCCTGCTGCATCTCCGCGGGGGTTCCTTCGGCGATCTTCTGGCCGAAGTCCAGCACCATCACATGGTCGGCAATCGACATGACCACCCCCATATCGTGCTCGATCAAAAACACGGTCATGTTGAGTTCGTCTTGGGCGGCGTACACGTAGCGGATCATGTCCTGCTTCTCGTCCACGCTCATGCCGGCCATGGGCTCATCGAGCATCAACATCTCGGGCTCCATGGCCAGAACTCGGCCGAACTCGATCCGCTTTTGCACCCCATAGGGCAAGTCGCCCACCGAATCGCGCTTGAACGCGCCCAAGTCCAGCAAATCCACTACCCGCTCGATGGCTTGGCGGGCGGCCAACTCTCGCTTGACCGCCCCGGGGGTGAACAGACCGCCCTGGATGAGCCGGGTGTGCTCGTGGATGTAGCGCCCCAGCAGCAGGTTGGTGAGCACGTTCTCACCCATGAACAAACCCAGATTTTGAAAGGTCCGGGCCACTCCGAGTCGAGCGATTTGGAAGGGCCGGTAGGCCAGCAGGTCTTCAGTGGGCTCGCCCTGGGGATGGAATCGTACTTGGGCGCCGGGCAGAGGCTTGTACACGCCGGATATGGCGTTGACCAGCGTGGTCTTTCCTGCACCGTTGGGGCCGATGAGGGCGAACAGAGATCCCCGCTCCACCCGACCGCTGATCGAGTCGCAGGCCCGCACCCCGCCGAACTGCACGGTCACGTCGTCGAAGGTCAAGATGGCGTCGCTCATGAATCGCCACCGGTCTTCTTGCGCACCCCGCGCCTTGTGCCGCTGGGGCGCTCGATGGCGGCATAGGAGGTGTGAGCCTCACCGCCGCCGCCCAGATAGAGCTCCTGCACCATGGGATTGCCTCGGAGCTCGGCTGCGCTGCCCTCCATCAGCACCCGGCCCAGTTCAAGCACGTAGGCGTCGGACGCGTGCTCTAAGGCAAGGCTGGCGTTCTGCTCGATCACCAGGATCGACGTGCCCCGGGTCTCGTTGATCTCGGTGAGCAACTCGAACAGCCGGTGCACAATCTTTGGGGCCAGCCCCAACGACAGCTCATCGCAGATCAACAAGGATGGCTGCGACATCAGGGCCCGCCCAACCGCCACCATCTGCTGCTCGCCGCCTGATAGCAGCCCGGCGGTCTGGCTGAGCAGCGGGCGAAGTTGGGGGAACAGCTCGAGGTTCTGTTCCAGCGAATCGTCGATTCCGGAAAGGTCGCTGCGGCTAGCCGCCCCGCACAGCAGGTTCTCCTTCACCGTGAGGTTGGGGAACAGCTTGCGGCCCTCGGGTACTTGGGCCACGCCAGCAGCAACGATATCGGGGCTCTTCTTGCCCAAAATCGACTCTCCGCCCAATACGATGCTGCCTCGGCGCACTCGGCCCTTGTGGAGGTAGAGCAGGCCGGTGATCGACCGAACCAGGGTGGTCTTTCCCGCTCCGTTCGCCCCCAAGACCGTGACGAATCCGCCGGAGGGCACGGCAATGTGTACGTCATCAAGCGCAGTGACGCCTCCGTAGACCACCGTAAGGCGTTCAATCATCAGGTCGAGTCCGCGGGCGTTCATGGATTGCTCCTGGCCAGTGTGCGGCCCAACCAGTTCTTGAAGTCCCGCCACATCCCGGCCAAGCCATCAGGCTTGAACATCAAGATGATCACCACCAGGAATCCCTTGATGGCCAAGTCGATCTCGCTGGGGTAGTCGCTGAGGAAGTCGATGTCCCTCACGAACCAGAGTTCCTCCCGGGCCCACTTGAACCACTCGGGCAGGAACCAGAAGAACGCCGATCCGAAGATGGCCCCCTGGATGCTGGAGAAGCCGCCGACCACGATGATGATGGCGTAGTTCAACACTGTCTGAACGTTGAAGCTGTCCTCGCCCCGGGAGCCGATGTAGAACGAGGCCAGCACTCCCGACATGGACACAATCGCAGAAGACAAAGCGAAGGCAAAAAGCTTGGACCGGGCCACGTTTATGCCCAGCAGCGATGCGGAGACGTCCCGGTCGCGCACCGCGGCGAAAGCCCGCCCCTCCCGAGTCCGAACCACGTTCACCATGAACAGAATCGAAAGCACCGTGATGGGCATGAGCACCCAATACCACCGGAACTGGCCGGTGATGACGAACTCGCCGTTTTGGTCGGGGTCGATGCCGGGCAGCCAGTGCAGCCAGGAGGCGATCCGCGGGGAGTTCTCGCCCTTGAAGCGGATGCCGACGAAGCCGAAGTACTCCTGGAGGTACTCCCGCCACACCAGCATCATCACGAAGTGGAAGCCGAAAGTGGCCAGCAGCAGGTAGAGGTGTTTGAGCCGCAGGGCGGGCAGACCGGAGATTGCGCCTACCACCGCTCCGGCCAGGGCCGCAGCCGGCAGGGCGTACCACATGTTTCCGCCGCTCCACTGCACCCCGACGATGCCGCCGACGATGCTGCCCAAAGCCAGAAACGCCACGTGGGCCAGGCTGATCTGGCCGGAGTAGCCCACCAGCAGGTTGAAGGCCGCGGCGCCCACGGCGAAGATCAGCACCAGGTTGACCACGGCGAACCAGGTGGCCCAGGGGAAGCCCATGGGCGGCGTGAAGTCGGAGGCCAAGATGAAGGGCAGCACCAGAAGACCGAACATGGTCAATGCCGCCCACGACCGGTCGCTGGGGGTCCGCCACAAGCGCATGTCCTCGCGGTGGGTGAGCTCGCCCCGAGGCGTCCATTTCCAGGCCAGTCGGGCGACGACGACCAAGACCACCACTGTGATCAGTGCCTTCCACCAGAAGTTCACATCGCCGGTGGTCGATCCCAGAACGAACGGCACCACCGCGGCGATGATGAAGGGAAGGAACCGCTGGAGGGTGGAAGGGCGATAGGTCTGGGCGGCTTGTTGATCTGGGGGGTTTTCCGTGGCCGTCATAGGTCGCCCCGCAAGAATGAGTCTTCCTGTTCCCAGCTCATACCCGCTCCAGGTCCTTGCGGCCCCACAGACCGGTCGGGCGCACCAGCAGCACCACGAACATCACCGAGAAAGCCACAGGCTCCCGCCACTTGGTGCCCAGGTGACCGTTGGCGAACTGCTCGATCACTCCCACCACCAGGCCGCCGACGATGGAGCCGCCCAGAGAGGTGAGCCCGCCCACTACCGCGGCGGGGAAGGCCCGCAGGCCGATGGCCTCAATGCTGCGGTCAATGGCCCCGGTGACGTGGCCGAACAGCAGTCCCCCCACCCCGGCCATGACCATGGCGGCGGCCCAGGTCATGGCGTACACCTTGTCAGGGTCGATGCCCATGGCCGCGGCGGCCTCGATGTCGTCGGCCACCGCCCGCATGTGCAGACCCAGCCGGGTGTACTTGAAGAACACGAAGAACAGCAGCACGCATGCTGCCACCACGGCAAAGATGATGATGTCCACGTGCCTAACTGTGGCACCGCCGATCTCGAAGCTGCCCTGGGGCAGCAAGTCGAGGCGGGCCCGTTCCGTAGGGCCGTAGAAGATCAGCAAAAGGGCGCGGATGATGGTGGCGATGCCCAGCGTGATCAGCACAATGGCAAAGAAGCCTTGCCCCACCATTCGTCGCATGATTCCGTAATGGACCAATAGTCCGAACACCAGCATCACCAGCAGCAACACGAAAACGCCCAAGAAGAAGTTGAGGTTCTCCGATATCAAAAACGTCAGCGCGAAGTAGGCCCCGAGCATCAGGAATTCCCCGTGGGCCAGGTTCAGCACGTCGGTGCTCTTGTAGACGAGCACGAAGCCAAGAGCCACCACGGCGTAGATGGCTCCAAGGGCTAACCCGCCGATCAACAACTGCAAATTGACGCTTGGATCAGCAGTGAAGTTGCCGAAAGCTAGAAGCATGGCCCCCCTCAGGTTCACCGGGTGTTGCCGGTCAACAGAGGGCGACGGTAGTTTTCGCTGGCCGAAGCCGACAAATCCCGATGGCTCCCGACCGGGGGCATCAGGGGCTTGAGAATTGAGAGGCAAATGAAATGACCAGTGCGACTGATGGCCTGTCTGAGCGAATTGCCGGCCTTGAGGCCCGGGAGGAGATCCGCGATCTGGTGGTTCGCTACGGCATGGCGGTGGACGACCGGGACATGGACGCGGTGGCCGCCATGTTTACCGAAGATGCCGTTTTCCGCCACGGCGACGGCGCGGTGGTCAATGAGGGGCGGTCGGCCATCGTGGACTTTTACACCGACCGGCTGTCTTCGTTCGGCGCCACATTCCACTATCCCAACAGCCATCTGGTGGAGCTCGACGCCAACCGCGCCGACCACGCCTCCGGCATCGTCAACGCCCACGCCGAATTGGGCATCGAGGGAAGGACTTTCGTGACCGGCCTGCGCTATTTCGACAAGTACCGCCACGACGCCAGGCAGTGGCGCTTTGCCGAGCGCAGCGTCGCCATGGTGTATTACATGGACATGGCCGAGTTGGTGGACGGCGGGCTCTCAGAGGCTGATCGCAAGCGCTACTTCGGCCAGATCAGCCCCGCCGAGCTTCCCGAGAGCCTGGACACCTGGAAGAAGTTCTTCGCCGAAGTCGGCTAGTGGCAGGTCCTTGCTTTGGCCAAACCACGCCTTCGGCACAGGCCCGCTCGCCCAAGAGCTCGGCCTAGTCCTGCATCGCCACCTCACCGATTCTTCCTGTGGTGGCTGCCCTTAGGGGCCGAGCGGATAGGTGAACCACATCGTTTCCTGAATCGCTCGGCGGACGCGCAGATTGGCGCGTATCCGCAGGTGACAGGTTTCTCAATGAGATATCCCTCGACAGCGTTATCCCAGGTAGGTTACCTATCCGCGCGCCATCTTAGAAGGTGTATGATGAGGGGCATAAGCTATCACAACCCCCCCATCACACCCTGCCGAGGATACCGCATCCAGCCCGGCAGGTGAACCCGAACTGAGCGGAAACCGCCAAATGAGCGATGAGTCATCACCGCTGCCGCCCTACTCGGGGAAGTTTCTCGCTGTTGATACGGTGCTGCTTATCGCCGGGGCGCTGCTTTTGCTTGACGCCCTGGACCGAGTGGCGGGCTTGACGCTCCGGTGGGGGTGGTTCCCCTACACCCCCATTTGCATGGGTTTGCTATTCGTTCTCAACATCTACAAGCTCCGCACCAGACACGCCCAGTTCATCCCCAGAGCCCTAGCGCCCCTGAGGTTCAAGCTGCTTTTGCTACTCGCTGCTGTCGCGGTGTTCGCCACAGTCATAACTCCCGCCCACTAGCCGATCACCTAGAGGGAACCGCGCCCATCGTGGTAGGCGGAATCTTGCTGAAACTGACAGGAGTTGCGCGCGCCCGGCGACCCAGCTGGGTTGCCTGGCACCTAAAGAGACCCCGCGGGTTTTCTCCTGCGGTCAGATTTGTTGGCAGGTCGGGCGCTTGCCTCATCCCCTCCACAATTGGATGGACGTACACACAAACGGATGAGGGCTTGATCTTGGCCCCCTTCGAGTCTGGCCGCGGGTCTCTTTAGGTGGAAATCCCGACCTTCCGAAGGGGGCCACCAAAATGGGCGAGCGCGCAACAGACGACAAGGCGAGCGCGGGGAGGTTCCGCTGGCTGGCTGTCTTGCTGCCGGTAGCGCTGCTGGCCGCCGGGTTGGCGCTGGTGGCATCTGACAGCACGCCGAGCGCCGAGGCCCACCCCAGCGCCCACCCCGAAGCCGGAGTGTCCGCCGGGCAGTCACAAGCACGCTGGCTGGGGCGGTTGCCACAACGTCTTCCTGGTGCATCCCACCCCGAAGCCGACTCCGAAGCCATGCACCGGGCCGTTCTGCGGCATGACCCAGGTACAAATCTGTGCAGCGGCGGGACTGCCGGTCAACTCCGGCGGAACAGGATGCGGGCCAGCGCCGACGCCGACGCCCGTGCCGACGCCGAGGCCCACGGTTACGCCGACGTCAACTCCCACCCCGAAGCCGGACCCGAAAACCCCAAGCGATGAACGCCCAGCCGGGCAGCAGCCCCGAATAACTATCGTGGGTGGCAACAACGTGACCACCTGCGTTCCGATCCCCTGCCCAGCGGGGCAGTACTCACCACCGCTGCCGTTGATCTATTTCGTTTACACGTCCGCAACCCCCCAGGTAATGACCCACGCGGAGCTAAACGAATACGTCAAGAGCGGCGGAGAGTCCACCTCCAATCTCGGCAACTGGCAAAAGGTGAGTGGGGCCCAGAACTGCTACACGCCCGTAGAAGATGCTGGCGAAACAACCATCGGGGCGAGACTGGCAAGCGCAGTTAAAACCGCCCTGGACGCGGGCAAGACCGCCGTCGGCGCGGTGGTGGAAGCTGCCAAGATCGCTGACAGGGCTCTATACGCTTCCCTTTGCAGCAGGGGCAGCTTCATAGCCGCCGCCGTCGGCGCTGGCAGCACTGCCACCGGCTTCACTTTGCACCGGGCAAGCAAGGCGGCGGCAGGTGCCAAGGCCGCAGCACTCGCCGGTGGCGCCACCGCCGCTGGCGTGGTCGGGGTGACGGTTGCCGCAATATGGGCTTACTGCACCGTTCACGATCATGTCAGCGATGCCAGCGGCGATGACAACACCGACGGTTCCGACGACACCGACGACGACTCCGACTCCGGTTCGGGTTCCGGCGACTCCACCCCCGCACCCACGCCGACGCCTGCGCCGACTCCCACCGCCACTCCCGCGCCGACGCCTGCGCCGACTCGGCACCCTGTTTGCGGGGTTGCTGCTAGCAACGAGGTGATAGAGGTGATGCCGTTATACACGAGCTTGCGGTGCGGGCCGACTCAGAGGGAGGAGGCCGCTGGCAGCAGCGAGTGTACCGCTGTTGGGCTGTGGAAGAGCGCGGGTGGGGAGATGCTGTATATCTGCGTTCGCGGCTGGTGGGGCCGGAGGAACAGGTAGCGGGCCGGTCGGGGGCGGGCGAGCATATCGTGGCCGCTGGTGCGCTGTAGCCCGGCGCGGTCACCTAGACTCGGGGGTATAGCTTTATACAACCCCCCACCACACCTCCCCGACAATACAGCTTCCGACCCGGCGCGGGAGTGGCTGGAGCGGGACGGCAGCGCGTCGAACCATCTCATATCCTCAGAGGCTGGTCGCCCGCGATGGTTCCTCATGGTGTTTATAGCGGTATGCGTTTTGCCATCTCTAGCGCCAACGGGAGTGTGGCTGGCTTATTGGCTTCTTCAGCCTAGGCTGCCGTATTGGTCCATAACTTTGCTTGTAATCGTTTGGGTGGCGGTGCTGGTAGTAGTTCTTCGCGCTATAGGGAAGCGGTACGCCGACGATCCTGATTTCAACCGCTGGCACCGAGCCTATTTCAACCGAGTTGGTGGACGGCGGGCTCTCAGAGGCTGATCGCAAGCGCTACTTCGGCCAGATCAGCCCCGCCGAGCTTCCCGAGAGCCTGGACACCTGGAAGAAGTTCTTCGCCGAAGTCGGCTAGTGGCAGGTCCTTGCTTTGGCCAAACCACGCCTTCGGCACAGGCCCGCTCGCCCAAGAGCTCGGCCTAGTCCTGCATCGCCACCTCACCGATTCTTCCTGTGGTGGCTGCCCTTAGCCTGCGCCCTGTCCAGTGGTATGGGTAGCGGGGTCCGTGTGCTGGCCTTCCTTTGGCTGTTGGGGGAGGAGGATGCCGATTTGAAACTTGTGGGGGGGGGGGGGGGTATCGTCGCCCTTCATGTTCTTGAGTTCTGTGTGTGTGAGGCGTTGGAGCCGGGCGGTGGTGCTGGCCGTCGCGGTGGTGTGCTTGGCGGCGTCGATGCTGGCGGTGCCGGTTGCGGGCGCGCAAGCCGGCGCCCCCCAAGTTGAGGAGGTGGAAGCGCGCGACCGGCTGATTGCCGACCAGGAGAACCTGCTGAATGCCTACCGGTGCATGTTCAACACCGACACCGAAGTCGTGCCCGGAGGGTGCCCCGACCCCGACGCCGTGTCTCCCGGCGCGGCCCCGCCCAACCCCACCCCAGACGACGTCTCAGTCAGAGACGGGCTGATCCAAAGCCAGGAAGCTCTGCTCAACGTCTACCGCTGCCAATACAGCATCGACACCCACGTCGTGCCCGGCGGCTGCGCCGACAACACCCCACCAGCCGAACCAACCCCAAGCCCATCCACCCCCATCGACAACACCATCCGCTATCGAACCGCTTTGAGGTTTATGGGGTCGGACTTCAGGGAGTACTTCTGTGCCCCCAACCCCGATAAGACTATCGCCT
>JAPOVT010000062.1 GCA_026708015.1 bacterium | reverse complement strand
GAATCCACTCGACCCTCGACTACCTGACCCCCACAGAATGGGAGGAACACCACCGGCAACGACTAGACCAAGCCGCATAAACCAAGTGACCGGACAACAGGGGGAACCTCAGCAAGACCGACGCGAACCTTGTTGCCTACGTCGCCACCGGATCTTCTGTCCGCGATGTCGAATTCAGCGACGACCTTGATCTCGTATTTGTTTACCGTAAGTGTCGTCCAGCAATGTCGCGACCTCCGATCTCAATAGACCTTCGTGGATACGATGAAGCCGAAGTCACGCAGAAACTGACAGAAGGCCACGACTACTTGTCGTGGACGGTTCGATTCGGACGGATCCTATTTGAGCGCGATGGCTGGTGGACAAAGCTCAGGGAAGATTGGAACGAGCGCCTTTGCCTTCCGTCAGTAGATGAGGCCTGTGCAAGGGCTGAGAAGGCGAAGTGCCTTTCGATGGAGTTACGCGAGGCTGGGGATGAAGACGCTGCCGACGAATTGCAGCTATCTGCGCTGACGCATCTTGGCCGGGCCGAACTAAGCGAAGCTCGCGTCTTTCCCAAATCGCGGCCAGAAATCCCTGAACAGCTGCGTGCAATCGGTCAGCACTCGCTGGCCGACCAGCTCGCGGCCGCACTAAAGCGCCGTCGAGCAAGACAGTAGACCCAGCACTGACAGGCCAATCTGGGCAATCTGGGCTACAGCTCGAAGACTTTGAGGTCGGGGCGGTCTTCTAGGAGGTAGTCGTTGGTGAGGTCTTCGGTGAGGTGGCGGCCGTAGTAGGCGTCGAGGGCGTCGAGGGAGAGGCCGTCTTCTTGGTAGACGGCCAGCTCCCGTTCCGGCTCGCTGAGGCGGCTCACGATGTCGCCGGAGATGTGGAAGGTGCGCCCGGTCACGTGGCGGGCGGCGTCGGTACACAGCCAAACCACCAGCGGGGCGATCTTGCGGGGGGCCAGCGCTTCGGGGCTGGTGTCGGGGGCCGGAGCCGAGGAAGCACCCCGAGGGGCCATGGTGAGGGCCATGAGGTCGGTCCACCGGGCGGTGCGGATGGCGTACTCGCCGGTTGACGCCCCTTCGGCGCGCGGCCGAATTGCATCGCCCCCCCCCCCCCTAGATTTTGGCCATTAGAAAACTGCTCTGCCTCGTCGTGATCGCCGCTCTCATCAGTACCGTCTCGGCATCATCGTCAAGCGCGCAATCAGTCGAATTCGTCGTCACCGAAGACATCGTTGCTGCCGCTGAGGCCCTACGTCACCACGACCAGCGCCTTGCAGAATGGTCTGAGCCAGGAGTGATCGAGGAAGTGAACTCTTCTTGGGCCTGTCTAGTCGGATCGTACCATCACACCTGCACAACATGGGTTTACACCGACAGCACCCAGTACACCTGCCCAACATCAGGTTGCAACCCTTTCGAGCTGCTTGCCGACGATTCAGAGCCCGACAACACACCTGACCTCCAGGAACTGGTCGACAATCCGCCCACCACACTCGAAGAAGCCCTCCTGCTCATTACCCAGCTCTTGACACTTCTCCTAGCCCAGAATTGACCCGCCGGAAACACCGCTTACGGCACCGCCTGGCCGACAATCAGATGACGTCCTTCAGGACTTTTCGAACGATGATGCCGAGTCGCCAGGGCGCATAACGAAGAACTCCATGCCGTCGGCGCCGCAAGTGAAGGAGTACTTGTGGTTGGCGGCCAGAATGACCGAGTCCTTTGGCCCCAGCTCCATCGACGGGCCGTCGGCGCCGCTGGGCCACACCTCGCACCCGCCCGACACCACAATCAACAGCTCGTTCTGGTCATGGCTGTGGGGCGGGACGTGGTAGCCGGCGGGCATGATGGTGTACTGGCACCAGAAACCCCCCTCGCCTTGAGCCACGCGCTTGCGCCCGGCGCCGAGCTTCTTGGCCTCTTCGATCAGCTCCTTGGGAGCTTCGGTGTTGGCAGACTCGTCCACCCATTCGATGTCGTCGAATTTCAACACCTTGGGCTCCGTGCTCATGGTGCCATCCATTCAGCTGGGCGGACTTTGGGGGCGTCCTTCCAATGGGGCACACCGTGCTCTTCGGTGGCGATCCACCATTCGCCGTTGGTGATGGAGGCCCAGTGGGAATGGTTCAGCTGGTGGAGGGTGAAGCACGCCGACAGGGCGGTATTGAATCCCTGGGCATCCATGGTCTGGTTCACCGCCTCTTTGACCAACAGCGCAGCCATGGTGGGCACTGCGGCGATGCGTTGAGCGAACTCCAGGGTCTGCTCGGAGAGCGTCTCATTGGGGAACACTTTGGACACCATGCCCATGGCGTGGGCCTCGTGGACGTCGATGGAATCGCCGGTGAGCAGCAGTTCCTTGGTCTTGCGAGGGCCGAACTCCCACGGGTGGGCGAAGTACTCCACCCCCATCATCCCCAGACGGGTGCCCACCACATCGGCGAATGAGGCATCCTCGGCCCCTACAATCAAATCGCAAGACCACATGAGCATCAGCCCGGCGGCCAGCACCGGACCCTGCACCTGGGCGATGGTGATCTTGCGGAGGTTGCGCCACCGCTTGGTGTTCTCGAAGAAGTAGTGCCACTCCTGAAGCATCAGCTTCTCCGAGCCCCGGCGCTGCCCGCCGTTGACCTGCCAGGTGGGGTGCTGGTTGGGGCCGGGCATGCGCTCCTCGATGCTCTCCTTGGTGCCCATGTCGTGGCCAGCCGAGAACATCGGTCCGACTCCGCCCAAGATCACCACCCGCACATCGTCATCGGCCTCAGCCACCAGGAAGGCCTCGTTGAGCTCCACCAACATTCCCCGGTTCTGGGCGTTGCGGGCCCCAGGCCGGTTCAGCATGATGCGGGCGATCTTCCCGTCGTCCAGCGTCTCGTAGGTCAGGTACTGGTAGTCCATTTCCCTAGTCTCGCCCATCCACGAATACTGTGCGCTGCCAGACGTGGTTCTAGGCTCGCATCCGCCGTGTCCTCACCTCAGGAGCACCTATGACTGGGCCAACAAGCATCGACTCCCACTACATCGACACCGCCGGGCTGCGGTTCCACTATCTGGCCGCGGGCAACGAAGCGGCACCCCCGGTGGTGCTGCTGCACGGCTTCCCCCAGACATCCCATATGTGGCGCCACCAGATCCCAGTACTGGCCGAGCGCTACCGGGTCTATGCCCCCGACACCCGGGGCTACGGCGGCACCGACAAGCCCCGCGTCCGGGTCACCCGCGATCTGTTGGCCCGCGACATCGTGGACTTCATCGACGCCCTGGGTATTGAGCACTGTTCGCTGGTGGGCCACGACTGGGGCGGGATCATCGCTTTCAAGGCGGCGCTGGAGTATCCCGACCGGTTCACCCGGCTGGGGCTGGTCGACACCTTGTGTACGGTTTGGATTCCGTGGGGCATCCACGGCTACTGGTTCAAGTGCGAGCCCGAGGCCGAGCAGTTCTGGGAGCGCCACGCCGGCGAGTTCATCAACTCGATCTTCGGCGGCGTGGAAGGTAGCTACGGTCCGCCGCCTCATTCCCCGTGGAAAGCCCCGTTGGCCGACAGCGATGCCCAAGACCCCGGCCGGGCCATGGCCGACTGGGATCCGAGCAAGTATTGGACCGCCGATGACGTGGAGCACTACCGGGAGGCATTCGACCAGCCCGGATCGCATTTCCACGCCGTCTCGTATTACCGGGATGCCCTGCCCTTCCACTTCCCCGACGACGACGGCAACCTGGTGTACCGAACGCCAGCCCAAGTGGCTGAAATGTGGAATCACCCCGGCCTGCTGTTCAGCCATCCCGATTTCGGCATCTTCCCGGTGTACGGCCCCGAAGACCTCGGTCGCACCTACCCCCATCCCGCGCTGTATCTGTACTCGGCGTTCTTGATGCCCCAGGCCTTTGAAGACGGATTCCCCGCCGACGACCACATTCCCAGCGGCAACCCCTACGCCGACTCCTTCATCAATCACTTCCCCGACTACCGGGCCCGCCCTGCCGGCACCGGCCACTTCATCCCCGAAGAAGACCCCGAGCGCACCAACGAAGTGCTCTTGGCCTTTTTGGCTGGCGAGATATGACGAAGACCGCGGCCACTCTTGCGCTAGGCGCCCCTGAAGCGGCGTAGGCGCAGGCTGTTGGTGACTACGAACAACGAGGAGCCAACCATGGCTGCGGCAGCGACAATGGGCTCCAGCACCCCGGCGACAGCCAGAGGAATGGCCGCGGTGTTGTAGACGAAGGCCCAGAAATAGTTGCCCCGGATGGTGTTCATGGTCCGGCGGCTCAGAGCGATGGCGTCGGCCACCGCGCTCAGATCGGACGACATGATGGTGATGTCGGCGGCCTCGGCGGCCACATCGGCCCCGGTGCCGATGGCGATGCCGATGTCGGCTTGGCTGAGGGCAGGAGCGTCGTTGATGCCGTCACCCACCATGGTCACCCGGCGGCCCTCGGCTTGGAGGCGGGCAATCTCGGCGGCCTTGCCGTCGGGTCCCACGCCGGCCACCACCCGGTCGATGCCCAGCTCATCGCCCGCGGCCTGGGCCCGGCGGGGATGATCGCCGGTCAAAAGCACGGTGTCGAGTCCCAGGGACTTGAGCGCGGCCACCGCCGGAGGGGCGGTGGCCCGCAGTCGGTCGTCCACGGTGATCACCGCTTCGGCCACCGAATCCCGGCCCACCAGCACCGCCACCCGGCCCATGGCCTCGACCTCGGCAGCGGCTCCGTCCACGACCTCGGGCACTTGATCGAAGAGCGCCCGCTTCCCCACCCGGACCTCGCAGCCGTCCACCGTGGCAACCGCCCCGGTGCCGGGGTGATTCTCAAAGTCGGTCACGGCCTTTCCATTTTCCGCCGCCGAGGCGATGGCCCGACCGATGGGGTGCTCCGATCGGGACTCCACCGCGGCGGCCAAAGCCAGCAACGCGTCGGGGTCGCGGCCGGGGGCGACAATCTCCACCACCTCCATGCGGGCCTCGGTGACTGTTCCCGTCTTGTCGAACACCACGGTGTCGAGCTGTCGGGTGTCCTCCAGTATCTCGCCGCCCTTGACGATGATCCCGAGCTGCGATCCCCGCCCGGTGCCCACCATCACTGCCAATGGCGTGGCCAGCCCCAACGCGCAGGGACAGGCCACGATCAACACCGCCACCGCCGCGGTGAACGCCTCCGATGCCGGCTGTCCGGCGGCCAACCAGCCGATAAGCGTACCCACCGAGATCGCCACCGCAGCGGGCACGAACACCGCCGAGATCCGGTCGGCCAACCGCTGGATGCGGGTGCGGTTGGTCTGGGCCTGCTCCACCAGCCGCATGATCCGGGCCAGCACGGTGTCGGCCCCCACGCTGGTGGCCTCTACCACCAGCGATCCGTTGGAATTGACCGAGGCCCCCAGCACGGCGTCGCCCGGCCCGACCTCTTCGGGGACCGGCTCGCCGGTGACCATGGAGATATCCACCGCCGAAGCACCGTCGACCACTACTCCGTCGGTGGCGATCCTCTCGCCTGGTCGCACTACGAATCTGGTACCCACTTGGAGGCTGGCCACCGGCACGTCGGATCCATCCTCCAACCGGGCCACCGGTGCCACCAGCACGGCCAATGCCCGCAGGGCGTCTCCCGACCGGCGTCGGGCCCGTTCTTCCAGATAGCGGCCGAGCAGGATCAGCACCACGATCACCGCTCCGGTCTCGAAATAGAGGTGGCCGTCGCCGATCTGGGCGGCCAGCACCACCGTCGACCAAATCCACGCTGCGGCGGTGCCCAACGCCACCAACGTGTCCATGGTGGCGGTCCGGTGCTTGAGCTGGGCCCACGCCCGTCGGTGGAACCCCCAGCCCGACCCGAATACCACACCGGCCGCTAACACCGCGGCCAGCCAGTCCGACGCCTGAAAGCCCAGGTCGAAGGCCAAGGCGTCCACCATCGTCAGCAGTGCCACGAGGGCACCAAACCCTGCCGCAAGAATCAGCCGGCGCACCCGGGTGGGCTCCACTGAGTGCCCATCGCTGAAGCCCTCGGGCAAGCGGGCACCGTATCCGGCGGCAATGACCGCGCGTTGCAATTCGGCATCGTCGACGCTGTCACGACAAGCCACCGAAGCCCGGCCTGAGGCGTAGTTCACTCGGGCTTCGACAACACCATCGACCGCGTTCAGGCTGCGCTCAATCTGCGCGACGCAGGCTGAGCAAGTCATGCCGTCTACCAGCAGCGTCGTCCGACGCATCACCATGGGTTCATCGTATGTCCTCTTATGCCGATTTAGGCTGGGACACCGTGATGTATTTGACCACCTGGATTGTCGAAGGCCGGCGATGACCCCCTCCTCGGGTGTTGCCCGACTGGATGCCGGCGTCATCATTCAGCGACTGTCTTGGGGTGTCAAGCTCGCCCTTGCGCTGGCCTTCGTCGTCGCGCTGGCAGTTCCCCTCGACCACCTCGAGGGCAAGGGCATGGCCTTCCGGTTCCCGCTGTTCATGTTGTCGGCCGTGGTCATTCCGGTGGCATGGCGGCGACGCTTCTCCCCCTACCCGGCCACCGCCGACACCCTCATCGTCGCCCCGTTCCTTATCGACACGCTGGCCAACCTCGTCGGAATCTACGACTCCTTCAATGCCACCGACGACGTGCTTCACACCCTCAACTGGCTGCTGCTGGTGGCCGCCTTCCACGCTTGGGGCTATCGTCGAAACTCACAGCGGTCCAATGCCGATGCGTGGCTGCTGGGGGCGGGCATCGGAGCTCTGGCCATCGTCGGTTGGGAAGCCGCAGAATGGATCGTGTCTGAGGCCGGTGCCGGAGGCGGGCTGAACCTCACTTATGACGACACAGTGGGCGACCTCGTGCTGTCCACCTCGGGGGGCATGATCGGTTCGTGGATCGGGGTGCGCTACCTGAGAAACCGATAGCGGGAGCCCTTTGCCGCTCTGGCTATTCCTGAACCAGTTCGATGAGGGTGCCGAAGGCGCCTTTGGGGTGGATGAAGGCGACGGTGGTTCCCCGAGAACCAGGGCGGGGTGCGGAATCGATCGGGGTGGCCCCGGCAGCAACCATGGCCTCCAGCGCGGCGGCGCAGTCGGCCACCCGATAGCCGACGTGGTGGATGCCCTCACCTCGCTTGGCCAGGAACTTGGCGATGGGCGAATCCTCTCGGGTAGCCGTAGTGAGCTGCACATACGAGTCGGCCACCTTGATCAGGGCTTCTTCCACCCCGTCGTTTTCCACGATCTCGCGATGCTCCACCGAGGTGCCAAAAGCCTTCTCGTAGAACGAAATGGCCTGCTCCAAGTCATGGACTGCGATGGCGACATGGTCGATCTCAGTGAGAAGCATGGCCCGGTCAGTCTAGGCAGCCCCTATTGGAAAACTACTGTTGACGCCGGCTGGTCAGGCTGCCCCGCGCTGAGCGGTTTCGCCTTCCAAAGCCTCCCAGAGCTGGTCGCGCAGAACTTCGGCGTCGATGCCGTCCAACTGGTTGGCCGCAACCACGCCCTCGATCATGTCGGCCAGCACTGCTTCCCAGATGCGGTTCCGGACCATGACCGAAACCGTCACTGAGCCGTCGCCATGGCGGACCAGCGTGCGGCGGCGACCAACCTCCCGGGGCGGACTGCGAAAGCTGGGCACAACCAGCTCCTGTCCTCGCACCGCCATCCCCAACTGGCGGGCTGCTTCGGCAAAGGCCAGGCACCGGCCGGTTCTGCTCTCTTGCGGCCGGTTATCGCCGTAAATGACTCGCATTCCCTGGGGCTCTACCTCCTGGCCCTCCTGGCTTTTCTCATTGATTTCTCTCATACACCCAGTATCCCGACAGGAGTGACAGTTTCTGCTTTGAGCCCTAATTCAGATCGAGGACCTTGGTTCGGCCGCTGATCACCCACCACAGAGCGGTGGCGGCCAAGAGAACGCCGGCCCCGCCCACGGCGATGCGGGGCCCGATCACGTCGGCCAGAAAACCCTGAAGCTGGGCGCCAAGGGGCAGCCCGGCCAGCAGGGTGATGAGGTACAGGGCCAACACCTTGGCCCGCAGAGCCTCCTCCACCTGAAGCTGGATAACGGTATTGAGCGTGGCGGCAGTAGCGATGTGCGATGCTCCCAATACAGCCAGAGCCACCACCGCCAACCAGTAGTAGGGCGACACCGCGAATCCCAACAGCGCGATGCCATAAATCGGCCAGCCGAATCCCACGAGATGGCTGCGGGGCACACGGCTTCCCGGGCCGGCCACAAACGGAGTGTTGAGCATCGCTCCCATTCCGGTTGCTGCAGCCAGGATTCCGTATTTGGTCTCGCCCACCTCAAACACGTCATTGGCGAAGATCACCACCAAGTGGATGACCGGCTGGCCGAAGAAGGCAATCACCCCGGCAATCAGTATGGACAGGCGGATACCGGGATTATCGGCGGCGTAGCGCATTGCGGCCGCGGCATCTCTGAATACATTCGGCCTGTCTCCACCCTCCGGAGCCAGTCGGGGTACCTGGATGAAGACCAGAGCCAAGACCGCGGGGACATACGTCAGTGAATTGGTGAAGAAGCACCAGTCGGGACCGCCTATTGCCAGCACGAACCCACCGACCATGGGGCCGACCGCCCGAGAGGCGTTGAACTGGGCCGAGTTCAAGGTCACGGCATTCAAGAGGGCGACGCGAGGCACCAGTTCGCTGACGAACGCCTGCCAAGCCGGAAGCTGGATGCCGTTCACACACCCATTCACCACTCCAAGGGCGATGTAGGCCAGCGGCCGATCGAAGCCTGCGGCCCACATGGCCGAGAATCCCAGTGCGATCAACGCTTGGGCTGAGTTGGTGAACGCCAGCATGATCCGCCGGGGAAATCGATCGGCCAGCGCCCCTCCGACCATTCCCAAAAACACCGTCGGCAGTGTCTGCAACATGGCGGCCAAGCCAACCCAGGTGGCGCTGCCGGTCAGCCGCTGGATCACAAAGCCCAGCGCAATCATCTGCACCCAAACCCCGGAGTTCGAGATGAGGGCCCCAGAGATGAACAGGCGATAATTCCGGTACGACAGCGCTTGCCGGGCGCGTCGAGGAGGCCGGGAATCGGTCACTGCGCCAACTTATTCGCTGTACCCCTATTGTCATGGCATGGCTCTTGTGCTCTGTGAGATCGAAGACGGCGTTGCCACCGTGACCCTCAACCACCCCGAGGTGCGAAATGCGGTCAGCTTGGAGATGAACCGCGAGCTCGACGCCGTGTTCGACGACCTGGAAGCCGACGAGTCGGTGGGGGCGGTGGTCCTCACTGGTGCCCCGCCGGCATTTTCGGCCGGCGCCAACTTAGACGAGCTGCTGGCTGCTGACGATCCCAAGAGGCTGAGCTCCATCTATGCCGGGTTCCTGCGGGTCGCCCACACCCCGCTGCCCACGGTGGCCGCGGTGAACGGCCCTGCGGTTGGAGCTGGCATGAACTTCGCGCTGGCCTGCGATGTGATCCTGGCCGGCCGCTCCGCCATGTTCGAGAGCCGGTTTCTCCAGATCGCCATCCACCCTGGCGGCGGTCACACTTGGCGGCTGCAAAACATCTGCGACCGTCAGACGGCCATGGCCATGGCGGTGTTCGGCGAGTGGCTTGACGGACCGCGGGCTGCGGAGATCGGACTGGCCTGGCGATGTGTGAACGATGATGCGCTGCTGGAGGAAGCCCGGCGCATGGCCCGCCGTCCCGCTCGTGCGCCGCGAGAACTCACCAAGGCCATGAAAGAGACAATCATCGACATGGGCGCAATCACCGACAGCGCGGCTGCGGTGGCTCGGGAAGTCGACCCTCAGGTGTGGTCGATGGCTCAGCCCGAATTCAAAGAGCGGGTGGCCGCCCTCAAGGAGGCCATCAGCAAATCCAGCGGTTAGCTCACCCAGTCGGCCACCAGCTCGGGACCCTGCTCTTGCCACTCCTCTGAGGTGATGGCGTAGCGAACGTGGTCTTCCCAGCAGCCGTTGATTTCCAGGTAGCCCAGGGCGACACCCTCGTCTCGGATGCCAAGCTTCTCCACCACCCGGCGGCTGGCGTGGTTTCGGGGGATGATGTTGATCTGCACCCGGTGCAGCCCCAGAGTCTCAAAGGCGTAGTCGAGCACCACTACTAGGGCTTC
The DNA here is from genome assembly GCA_026708015.1 of bacterium. Classification (NCBI taxonomy): domain Bacteria; species bacterium. The sequence continues at coordinate 30,944 of JAPOVT010000062.1, read as the reverse complement.
GGGGGCATACTCCCGCCCGGCGTGCCGGTGGTCGATCCAATACCCCACATGGCCGCTCTGGAACGGGCCCCGCTGCACCCCCGACAGGTTCATCTCCCCCACCAGCCGTCCCTCGGCGAACACCCCGAATCCGTGGCCGGTATCCATCTGGCGCTCCCGATCGCGGGCGCTGCACCGAGCGCTGAAGGCCAAGCGGTCCTCCACCACATCGGGCTGGGAACTGGGCGGCTTGGGCTCCCAAGGAGTGAGCCATTCCCGGTTCGCCCGACGCACCGCCTGCCATTCGGGAAAATCGCTCTCCTTCAGGGGACGCAGCTCCACCCTGGAACCATGAAGAACCCGCCCCTCCCGACTCCCCCGAAATCGCGACCAAGTCCGCACTCCCGCCAAACCTACTAACTCTCTACCAACAAAGTGGGAGGCATCACGGATGGGTGTGCAGTGGGTGGCCCGGCTCATGACGCCCGCCCACATTCGACATCCCCACTGGCTCAGCTCTCCCAACCATCTAGAAATGCGAGAAGCTCTGCATTGACCACATCTGGTCTCTCCTCTTGGCACAGATGCCCGCATTCAGGAATCTCCACCGTCCGCAGATCGTCGGCCATGGTTGCCCACACCGCGGCAACATCCCACCACTGCCCAACCAGGTCGAAATCGGCACCCCACATGGACAGCACCGGCATAGATATCTTCTTACCAGCGTCTTCGAGATCTTGGGCGACATCGATTGGACCGGCCCGATAGTCGTTAAATGACCCCCGCAGCCCGCCCGGGGCGGAGTAGGCGCGAACGTACTCGGCTACTTCCCAGTCTTCGAACAGGTCCCGGTTGTACGACCACGAGCTCAGCCAATGCCTCAACCAGATCTCTTCTCGGCCGGTCAGCAGCGCCTCTGGAAGGTCCATTTGCTGGTTGAACAAGAAGAACCAGTAGCCCCTCGAGAGCGTTCCCGGTGGCACATGGCAGAGGCCTTCCGCACTGCGCCCGTTCATCGCTTCGAACACGATCCGAGTGGGGATGTTGTCCATGACCACTACCCGGTCGATGTAGCCGGGCTCGTCTTTTGCCCATCTTGTCACCACTCGCGCTCCCCGATCATGGCCGACGGCGGCGACTTTCTTATGGCCAAGCTGACGACAAAGCTCAGAAATGTCGGAGGCCATCTGTCGCTTGTCATAGCCAGTCGCCGGCTTGTCGCTGTCGCCGTAGCCCCGCAGGTCGGGCACGATCAGCGAATAATGTTCAGCCAACGCGGGCAGCTGCTTGCGCCAGGCAAACCAGGTTTCGGGCCATCCGTGCAGAAGCACCACCGGCGGACCTTCGCCTGCGGTGACGTAGTGAAGCGAGATGTCGTTCACCACCGCCCGATGGTGGGTGAATCCGGGTACATCGAGTTTCATGTGCGAATCCTCGGCAGACCTTCAGCTCAGGAAATTTGACGAACTAGCGCACCTACGACCGTGCACACCGCGCCCAATCTGAGTGCGCCAGCATCGAGTCAAGAAGTTGCTCCAGAACAAGCGTGCGAGTGCCCTCATCACGGTTCGATAGATCCGTGAGCTCATCCGGGTCATTCGCTAAGTCAAACAGCTGCTCCTCCCCGGTGCTGTGCCGCGTGTATCGATGGGACCTCGTCACTATCGTTCGAGTGTGCCCCGGGTAACTGCTGGCCCGACCTGCGAATGCCGGCACGTCGTCCTCAATGAGCACAGAGTCTCTGACTTCACCTCCAGATCCCGAGAGCAGGCTGACAAGACTCTGACCCTGGATGCCCTCATAGGGAGCGAGACCGCACATCTCCATGAGCGTTGGACCGAGATCGATGCTGCTCGCAAGAGCCATTGTTCTGCCAGGCGGCAATCCCGGCCCTGCGATAACGAGGGGAACCTGGAGCACGCCGCGGTAGTGCATCAGCCCCTTGAGCAGGAGTCCGTGGTCGCCCATCATGTCCCCGTGGTCGGATGTGAAGACCACAATTGTCGTGTTCGTCTGTCCCAGCTTCTCGACAGTGGCCAGAATCCGCCGAACGCATTCATCGATCAGCTCGATCATCCCATAGGTCGCGGCGACGCACTCCTTGACGAGCTCCCTGCTGGTTGCGCCAGTAAGCCCAACCCACGCCAGCATCTGATCAACCGTCGTGTTTTGCAGTCTTCGCAGAAAATCCGGCGCGCCATCGAGGGGGTCGTCGATGGTCGTGGGCACGGCCATGTCTGCTGGAGAGTGGCGATCAAACCACTCTCCAGGGGGTGTCATGGGATGGTGGGGATCCGGAAATGAGGCCCAGGCCAACCACGGCTCCTGGCGTCTCGCTGACTCCTCAATGAAGTTGATCGTGCGGTCCGCCACGAACGCGGATGAGTGCAACTCCGGAGGATAGGGAGGATCGTAGATCTGCCACCAAAGCTCAGAGCGGCGAGACGCCGGGGCGGTGGAGTCCAGCGGTACGAAGAGGTCCTCCAGGCTCCCGCCGCGGTCAATCGCCCAGTTCATGTGATGGCCGGTCACGCGAGCGCCGTGGTCAATGGACAACTCGACGTTTTCAAAGCCGTAGAAGCTCTCGGGAAACTCGGGGGGCTCATCTAGATAGTGCTCGGCGTGTTCGAGCTCGTCCCAGCCCTGGTTGGCTGAACTAAACACGGCGGGGGCAAGGTCTGCTTCGCCCGAGATTAGTCGGCTCATCCCGTGCTGAAAATGGGACTTGCCGAATAACCCCGTCCTCCAACCACCGGCTCGGAACACTCGCACGAATGTGTTTGCCTGCCATTCGAGGCTGCGGTCATTGAACACGACGCCGTGGGCGCTTGGCATTCGCCCCGTGACAATGGTGGATCGATTCGGCATGCAGATGGGGTTGGAGACCCACGCATTGTCGAAGACCATTCCGCGCTCGGCAATGGAGTCGATGGCGGGTGTTCGGACCGTGCCGTTGCCGGAGAATCCGACGTGATCAGCCCGCTGCTGGTCGGTGATGACGAAGAGGACGTTGGGCACCTCGGTTGCCTGCACGGGGAAGCCTCCTTCTTCGTCTTGTTGGGGTTCGGTTTCCACGAGATTGCCCGAATCCGCCACGCTGGCCATTTGAGACTATCCCAAGAAGGTATGGTGTTGAACTTCCTGTTTGGCGTTGGAGCGCTCAACCCAACACAGCGTGGCGCCGCCTTGGTGTTTGCAGTCCCGCCGGGGGATCACCCCCCTCCCCCCAACGCGCTAGTCCAACAAACTCAACACCATCCCATCGAGGATGTCCGACTCCGACACTAGACACGACTCAAACCCAAAGTGCCGCATGATCTTCACCAGAATGGTCATGCCCCCCACAATCACATCGACCCGGCCAGGCTCCAGGCCCGGGTTGAAGGCCCGATCAGCCCGCGCTTCGGTGGCCAAAGTGCGGAACACGTCCTCGGCCGCGGCCTTGGTCAGCTCGAAGTGGTGGATCTTGTCCCGGTCGTATTCGTGCAGCCCCTGTTCAACCGCCGCGGCGGTGGAGATGGTGCCGGCTAGGCCGACAAGTGTCCGGGCCTGACGGGCGGCGGGCATCTCCCGGTCGACGTCGTCGAGGTGGTCGCCGGTCACTGAAAGACAAGCATGCAGTTCCTCGGGAAGCGGCGGGTCGCCGTGGAGGTATTTCTCTGTGAGGCGAACGCATCCCACGTCCAGCGACATGGCCGCATCGCAAACGGTGGTGCCCACGCTCAGCTCCGTGGAACCCCCTCCCAAGTCAACCACCAGAAACGGCCCTTTCGCCGGATCGAGCTCAGCAGTGGCTCCCCGAAACGAAAGCTGCCCCTCGGCCAGCCCACTCAGCAGTTCGGGACGAGTGCCTACCACAGCCTCGCCAGCGTCGAAGAACTCATCGCGATTGGCAGCGTCCCGAGCCGCCGAGGTAGCGGTGATCCGCACCGCCTCCACTCCGTGGCGATCCATCACCTCCCGGTAGCGTCGCAAACAATCCAAAGTTCGATCGATGGCCCCCGGGGCTAGACGGCCGGTCTCATCCACTCCCTCCCCTAGGCGGGTGATGGTCATGAGCCGGTCCAACGTCTCGGTACCTCCCCGGCTGACCAGCAAGCGGGTGGAGTTCGTGCCGCAGTCGATGGCGGCCAGCACCGGAGGCTTCACGCCAAGTCCTCGGATTCCAGGTGTTCAGCTACCCAGCGACCGACTGGGTCATCGCCCCCGGCCAGATGCCAGGCGTAGTGGGCATGGAGGCACTTCACCCCTTGCCGGGTGCCTCCCACCCCAGCCGAGGGACGGGGACCGGCATAGCTGTCGGGGATGGCGGCGTCCCGCTCGGCGGCGTAGCGGCGGTGGGCATCGGCCAACACGTCGGGATCAACGGCTGCTTCGGCCCGCCGCACTCCCCCAGCCGACTCCAGCCGGCTCACCCGCAGCACATCTTCAGGGCCGACCAACCAGTAGCGGGTGGGCATAGGAGTGCCATCGTCAAGGAAGGGAGCGTTCCTCAGCACCCGGGGAGTGCCGTCATCGGCTCTGACCACTATCTCGTAGGGGCCCCGGGGAGCGCGGCCCAACAGGGCTTCGACGTGCTCGTCGTCGCCTCGGTTCAGGATCAGGCCTTTTTCTTCTTCCTTCTCTTGAAGATCTTCCTGACGACCCACAGCGCGGCAATGAGTCCGGCTATGGGCCCGAACTTCTTGGCCGCAGGCGGGCCAGCGACATCCAGCAGGTCTACTGCTTCGGCCTCGGGACCGGACACGGCTCTAACGCCTGAATCGTCGGCAGAAGCGTCCGATTCGGAGGCGACATCATCTGAAGAGGAGTCTGAAAGCATGGCCTCTAGATTATCGGCAAACTGATCCATGATCTTGGCGCTCACGTCGGGGATGAGGTTGCGGCCGATCTGAGCCACCTTTCCGGTGATCTTGAGGTCGGTGGTGACCCCGACCTTGGTCCGGTCGTCACCCAGTGCTTCCACCGTAGCGGTGATAGTTGCACTGGCGTTTCCCTGTCCCCGGGTCTCGCGGCCCTCGGCCAGAATGACCACCTTCATACCGTCCTGATCACGTTCGGTGAACGTTGCCTTGCCCTTGTACTGGGCGTTGACCGGCCCGACCTTGACCTTGACCACGCCCCGGTACTCTTCACCCTCGACCTCGGTGAGCTGGGCACCCGGCAGACAGGGGGCAATTCGCTCTACATCATTGAATGCAGCCCAAACATCGCTGGCCGAGGCATTCACCTCGATCTCGTTGCTCATTTCCATGCTTGCAGATCCTCCAAAGTGTCAAAATCGACCGGCTCTCCGGGACAGGATACTTCCGCAACCTGCTCGGACCTCATTTGCATGAGCATTCTGGCCCCGACATCCCCGCTGGTGGGCAGCAGCGGCCAGACTGCCGCTCCCAGCTTTACCGGAGGGCTGCGGCGACCCCGATAAACGGCGGTTACCAGGTCGCCCTCCGCCTCCGCCACCGCTCGCCACGACTCGGCACCCACTAGAGGCTGATCGCCCAGACCGATCACCACTGCGTCGTGGCCGTCGTTCTCAGCAGTGAACACCCCGGCCCGCAGCGAGGTGGCCTGGCCCAGTTCCCAGGAGTGGTTCTCTACCAGCACCACGCCTCCCGGGATCAGGTCGCGCAGCTCCACCGCCCCGGTCACGATGTACACCTCGTCGAACCCGGCCTCTAGTGCAGCGTCGAGCGCGTGTTGAACCACAGTCCGCCCCCGAAACGGGGCCCGCAGCTTGTGAGTGTCGCCTCCGAACCGGGTTCCGGCACCAGCGGCCAACAAGACGGCGGCAATGGTCATTGGCGCACCAACTCGATCAGGTTGGGCTCAACCGTCACGGCCCGAAGACCTCGCCATTGGGGTGGAACGCAGCCCAGGCGAACCAGAATTCGTTGGTGTGCACCACCGGCTCTAGCCGGGCGCCGGTCAGCTCGCCGCCGACCGCTTGTCCGAGTACGTTCCAGGTCGATCCCGTGCGGTCATCGGTGAACCGGCCGTCGCCAGCCGGGGCGAATTCCAACGACTCGCCGTCCACCCGCCGGTCAAAGGCCAACGCCGCTCCCACATCCACCCCTTCGGCGGTAACAGGGGAATCCAGCGCATCGGCGGTGCCCGGCGACCAAAGCACCACCACCGGAACCCCGGCCACGGTGTCGTTCACCGCCCCGTTGGTCTGCACCACGCTGAACGGGTAGGCCTTGTCATGGCCGTTCACCGTCACTCCGACAGTGCGCTCTAGGGCGGGGTAGCGGTCGTCGAGAATTGTGGAGTCGAAGAAACCCGGAAAGGGCGCCGACCGAGAGGTGTACTGCACATAGGGATTGCGGCCGTAGCGGCTCGCGGGACTACCGGGCGGGGCCAACACCACCCCATCGGGATAGCCGGTCTTGAAGTCGCCCCACGGCACGATGGCCGACGGGATGACATCCAGGCGACGGCCGGCGTAGGCCCCCACCAAACCCTCGCCGCCGATCTGCTGCCATAGAGACTCGGTGGCATCGTCCCACATCACCAGGTCGCTGTTGCGCAGCAGCCCAGAAGTGCCGAACCGCAACCGCTGGCCATCGACCACCGGATCGAACACCAAAGCGCTGTTGCACAGCGGGCAATAGGTGACCAGCACCGGGCGGCTCTCGATTTCGTCGTTGACGATCTCATGAACGATGAGCATGGCCAGCGGATAAAAGCGGGCGGTATCCCCCATCACCAGCAGCAGGCCGGGCTCGGGATCCGACCAACCAGCCTCCGATGCCGGGGCGAATTCAGGGTTGTCGATGGGCGGTATGCGGTCGCGGATGGGGATCACCTTGATGCCGATCCGCAGCTCGTCGAGGTCGATGGTGCGGGTGGAGAAATCTGTGGCCCAATCTGCCGTCACCCGGGCCAGATCCCCGGTGGGCCCTTCGCCGCCGGTGATCACTTGGGGTGTGGGCAGGGCAGGAATCGGTGCAGGCGTGGCTACGGGACTGGCGGAATCCGCCGATGTGGACGCGGGGGCGGACACCGCGGTGGGTTCGGAAACCTCGGTTGCGTCGACAACCTCGGTGGGTGTCGGCGCTACCGGAGCAGCCGTGGGTTCGGCGGCTGGATCGGAACTGCCACAGGCCGAGAGTGCCAGCACCGCCGCCAACAGCGCGGCGAGGCGTCTCATTCGTCAGCAGTTGGGCGGTGGATGGGGCCTTCGCTGTCGCGCAGCGAGGGAGCGCTATGGCCGGTGCGGTTGGCAATGATCTCGGCGCATACCGAAATGGCGGTCTCTTCAGGGGTGCGAGAGCCGATGTCCAACCCGATGGGGGCCATAAGCCGGTCGATCCCCTTCTGGTCCACACCCACCTCATGCAATCGCTCCAGACGGGTGGCGTGGGTGCGGCGGCTCCCCATGACCCCGATGTAGCCCACATCGGTGGCCACTGCCCGCTGCACGGCGGGCACGTCGAACTTGGGGTCGTGGGTGAGGATGCAAACCGCATCGTGGGGACCGAGCCGGTCGCCGTAGGCGTCGAACACCTCATCGGGCCAGGCCACCATCACCCGGTCGGCCATGGGGAACCGCTTGACGGTGGCGAATACCGAGCGGGCGTCGGCCACGATCACGTTGAACCCCAGCAGCTTGCCGGATCGAGCCAGCGCGGCGGTGAAATCCACCGCACCGAAAACGAGCATGATCGGGGGCGGCGAGAACGACTCGATGAACACCGACACGTCGGTCTCTCGGGCTTGCCCTTCGGCGCCGTAGTGGCGCACGCCGGTGCGGCCGGCGGCCAGTTCCCCCACCGCGTCCCGGCTCACGATCCGGTCCAACTCGGGATGGCCCAGGGTGCCGATGATGTCGCCGTCGGGCTCTACCACCAGCTTGGCCCCGGCGTTGTGGCCCTCGATAACGGTGGCCAGCGCCACCGGGCGCTCGTCGACTATGGCTTCTCGCAGCCGTTCGTAGAGTTCGGACACCGCTACCAGTCCAACGGCTCGATGAACAGGTGGATGGTGCCCCCGCAGGTGAGCCCCACCGCAAACGCCTCGTCATCGCTGTAGCCGAAGCTGACCATGCGCCGCTCACCGCTCTCGAGGATGTCGAGGGCCTCGACTACCACCGCGCCCTCCACGCATCCGCCCGACACCGACCCGATCACGTCGCCGTTGTCGCTGACTGCCATGGCCGCGCCGGGGTCGCGGGGGCCAGAGCCCTCCACGTTGACCACCCGAGCCAGCGCCACCTGCCGGCCTTCGGCCCGCCAAGCGTCCAAATCGGACAGGATTTCCTTCATTCTGCGCCTGCTCCGATCATGAGGCGAGCATCGGCCGGGGCCCCGTCGTCGGCCAGCACATCGGCCAAACGCTCTAGAGAGCGCAACGAGTGGCCTTCGATGAAGTCATCGACGTAGGGCAAGGCCGCGGCCATGCCCTGGGCTAGCGGCTGGTAGCCGGGGGTGGCCTTCAGCGGATTCACCCACACGAGTCTATGGGTCACCCGCTGCAATCGGGCCATCTGCTCGGCCATCACCTCAGGACTGCCCCTATCCCAGCCATCGCTCAATATGACCACGGTGGCACCTCGGGCCATGCCCCGGATGCCCCATAGTTCATTGAATTCGGCCAAGGTGTCGCCCAGGCGAGTGCCGCCCGACCAGTCGCTCACCGCTTCGGTCGCCGCATCCAGCGCCCGGTCGGGGTCGCGCGATGACAGCTCCCGGGTAATGCGGGTGAGTCGGGTGCCGATGGTGAACACCTCCACCCGGCGGCGGCCCACCACCGCGGCGTGGACGAATCGGATGAGGGCCCGGGCGTACGACTCCATCGACCCGGAAATGTCCAGCAGCAGCACTACCCGGCGCAGCCGCTCACCCGGCTCGGTGTACCAGCGACGCACCGGCTCCCCACCGCTGCGAATGGCGGCCCGCACGGTGCGGCGCAATTCGGGGGGGCCGGCGGTGCGGTGAGTGCGGCGCCGGCGGCGTGACCGGCGGGTGCCGCCAATACGGGCCATGGCGGCCATGAGCCGGTGGGCCTCGTCGAGCTCGTCGTCGGTGAAGCGTGCGAAGTCTTTGTCGCTCAGCACCTCATGTCGGCTCCACCGCAGCGTGAGGGAGGGATAGCCGGGGTCTTCGTCGTCCCCGTCTTCTTCGGCTTCGTCGTCGCCGTCGTCGTCCACCACCAGGGTGATGGGCTGGGTCACCTCCATCACTGGGGTGGCCACCAGCTGCTGTCCGCCGTAATAGGCATCGAAGATCTTGTCGTAGAGCCCGATGTCATCGGGCTCGGTAACCAGGGTGGCCCGGCCGGCCCAGTACACCGAACTGCGCTGCTTCACCCCCACCGCGCCGAGCGCCTGGTAGTAGTTCACCGACGATCCCACGGCCACGTCGATGCCCGCGCCCCTCAGCGCATTTACGAAGCCGACCGCGATCTCGTCAGCCTGCACGGGCGATGGCGGGTACGGCGATCAGCGACAGCATGGCCTGAAGGTCGGTACTCATCCGGCCCGGGCGATGGCCTGATCGATCAGACCGGCGATGCCCTGGTCGACCACCCGCTGCTGGTCTTCCCGATACTTGAGCACCGATCCCAGGCTGGCCTGGGTGATTTCAGGCGTCAGCTCGGCGGCACCGAGGCGGCCCAAGGCCAGGCTCCAGTCGATGCTCTCGGCCACGCCGGGCGGCTTGTACAAACCCAGCTCCCGAAAGGCAGCCACCGCCGCGGCCACCTGCCGGGCCAACGGCTCGCTCACCCCAGGCGCTCGCCGGCCGATGATGGCCACCTCCCGGTCGAAGCCGGGATGCTCCACCCAGTGGTATAGGCAGCGCCGCTTGAGGGCATCATGGACGTCGCGGGTGCGGTTGGAGGTGATGATCACCCGGGGCGGAGTGGTCGCCGCAAACCGGCCGATCTCGGGGACGGTCACCGCGTAGTCCGACAGGATCTCCAGCAAGAATGCCTCGAACTCGTCATCGGCCCGGTCGACCTCGTCGATCAACAGCACCGGCGGCGGACCCTCGGTGGCGGCGATGGCCCGCAGCAGGGGGCGCCTGATGAGAAAACGCTCGGAGTACAGTTCGTCTTCCAGGGCGTCGGCCGTCTCCCGGGTGGCACCTCCGGTGGCCTCTGCTGTGCGCAAGTGCAAGAGCTGGCGGGAGTAGTCCCACTCGTACACCGCCTGGGCTACGTCGATGCCCTCATAACACTGGAGGCGGATCAGCTCGCCGCCGGTCCACGCCGCCAGGGCATTAGCCGTCTCGGTCTTGCCCACGCCTGGTTCGCCCTCCAAGAGCAGGGGGCGGTTCAGGGTCATGGCCAAGAACACAGCGGTGGCCAACCCCTCGTCGGCCAGGTAGTCACAGCCCGCCAGCCCGACGGCCACTTCGGCAGCCGTTACGGGCTCAGAACTCATAGCCCACCTCGGCGGCCGAAGAAGGCTGAGGGCCCAAAGGCTGGGCGTTAGCGTCCAGCGGCTTCGAGCGCCCGGCGGGTGAGCACCCGGGCGAGATGCTCGCGGTACTCGGGGCCGGCGTTCAGGTCAGATGGCGGGTTGGTGCCCTCGGCCGCTGCTTCGGCAGCGTCGGAGGCCGACGCGCCTCCGGCTAGGGCGGCTTCCACACCGGCGGCCCGGACAGGGATGCTGTCCATGTTCACCAGGCCCACGCCGGAGTTGCCGTTGTTCACGATGGCCGAAACGCCCACGATGGCCCAGTCTTGGGCCCGGCGGTTGAACTTCTGAAAGCCCCACGTGGCATCGGGCATCTTGGGCACCCGGATCTCAGTGAGCAGTTCGTCGTCGCCCAGAGCGGTCTCCAGGAAACCGGTGAAGAAGTCGTCTATGGCGATCTCCCGCTCGCCGCCCGGTCCCCGGGCCACCAGGGTAGCCCGCATGGCCAGCATCACCGACGGCAGGTCGGACGCGGGATCGCCGTGGGCGATGGAGCCGCCGATGGTGCCGCGGTGGCGCACCTGGGGGTCGCCCACATGGCTGGTGGCCTCGGCCAAAAGCCCGGCTTGCGACTGAACCAGCTCGCTGGTCTCCACGTCGCGGTGGCGGGTGAGGGCGCCGATGGCCAGGTGGTCGCCGGCGTCGTTGATGTAGCTGAGGTCGTCGAGGCGGCCGATGTCCACCAGCACCGCGGGGGTAGACAAGCGCAGCTTCATCAGCGGCAGCAGGGAATGACCCCCGGCCAGCAGCTTGGCCTCGTCGCCGTGCTCGGCCAGCGCGGCCAGCGCTTCGTCGGCCGATCCGGCCCGGATGTAGTCGAATGCCGCAGGAATCATGACGAGGCCTCCGCGCAGTGCAGAACAGCTTTGACGATGTTGTGGTACCCGGTGCAGCGGCAGAGGTTGCCCTCGAGCCCGATGCGGACTTCCCGCTCGGTGGGGTCGGGATTCTCATCCAGCAGCGAGACGGCGGCCATGACCATGCCCGGCGTGCAATAGCCGCACTGGAGGGCGTGGCACTGGCGGAACGACTCCTGCATGGGATGGAGCACGTCGCCGTCGGCCAGGCCCTCGATGGTCAAGAGGTCCTGGCCGTCGGCCTGCACGGCCAGCATGGTGCAGGATTTCACCGACTCGCCGTTCACATGGATGGTGCAGGCGCCGCACGAGGAGGTGTCGCACCCGATGTTGGTGCCGGTGAGGCCAACTACGTCGCGGATGTAGTGAACCAGCAGCGTGCGCGGCTCCACATCGTGGGTGTGGCTGCCCCCGTTTATGGTGACCGTTACTTCCACGGCATCTCCCTAATCGTCTTCCGGGTCCGCGAGAAATCTAGTACAACCACCCCCGCTTAGGTCACCCCGAGCGACAAGCCTTTGCACCCCTGAAGCTCAAGCTGGGCGCCAGGCGAGGAGGGTGAAGGGGCCTTCGTCGTCGATGTGGTCTTCGAAGGCCACTTCGAGGGGCTGGCCATCGGCGGGCTCATCGGCGCCTTGCCAGGTGGCGGGCAGGCACAGGTCGTCTTGTTCGTCTAGTCGGCCCAGCACCACGGTGTAGGGGGAGGCGAACCCCGGCAGGAAAGCGTGGTGGTTCACCACCCAGCTCTCCACCGTGGCCCGGCCCGACAGCGGCGTCCAGGTGTACTCAAAGGAGGCGCAGCGCCCGCACATGGCCCGGGGAGGCCACCGCCACGCTCCGCACCCGTCGCAGCGCTGCAATTCGAAGCAGTGCTGGTTGATCCGCTCCCACCACGGTGCCGAGTCCCGCTCGGGATAGGGCCGGGGCTTGGGGGCCTGGTCGGCCGGGCGGTCGACGGCGGTCATCGCCTTCAGACTGTCACTAGAGTGAGCCGAAGCCAAGCAAGAACTCCGAAAAGGGAACTTCTCATTAGGACGTTGAAGACCCCAGTTGCACTGACATGACGGAAGAGCGAACAGCGGCCTACCAGCGGGCGTCTCGAACGCTGATGGCCTCAGTGGTTCCCACTTCAGCGGCCATGGCATCGGGATTCGCGGCCGCCGCGGTGCTGGCCAAGGAGATCACCGACAGCGAGACGCTGGCCGGGGTGGCCGCCGCCATGATGCAGGTGGGCAGCGTGGCGATGACCGTCCCCTTGGCTCGCCGGATGGCCCGCCTGGGCCGGCGCCGGGGATTGGTAGCGGGGTGGTCGATAGGAACCGTCGGTGCCACCCTCGCCTTCTTGGCCGCGGTGGCCGACTTCTATCCGCTGTTGGTGGTGGGGATCATCGGCATCGGCGCGGGCAACGCCACCAACTTGGCGGCCCGATTCGCCTCGGCCGACCTGGCTCCCGACGACCGCCGAGCCCGGGCAATCGGAATGCTGGTGTGGTCGACGACGTTCGGCGCGGCTCTCGGGCCAACCGTCGCGCTGGGTCCTGCTTCGGCGGTGGCTGAGTTCTTCGGGCTGCCGGAGCTGTCCGGCCCCTATCTGCTGGGAATGCTCCTTTTCGTCATCGGGCTCACGGTCACCCATGTGTGGCTCCGCCCGGACCCACTGGAAGTGCTGGGCACGGTGGGCCAAGCCACGGCTCGGCCAGCACCGCTGCGGGTGGTGGGGCGCCGCATCGCCACTGTTCCCGCCGCCCGGCTGGCAGTGATCGCCATGCTCACCGGGCAGGCGGTGATGGTAGGGGTGATGACCATGACCCCGCTGCACATGGACAACGGCGACCACCATCTTCGGGTGATCGGCTGGGTGATCTCAGTACACGTCATCGGGATGTTCGCCTTCTCGCCCATTGTGGGCTGGCTGGTCGACCGAATCGGCCCTTACCTCATGGTCGGACTGGGTGGGGTGATCCTGTGCATCGGCGCGGAGACCGCGGCGCACAACAGCGCCGAGGACAGCGCTGGGATGTTCGCCGGCCTCCTGCTGGTGGGCTTGGGTTGGAGCTTCGGGCTGATCGCGGGGAGCGCGCTGCTCACCGCCGCGTTTCCAGTAGCCCAACGGGTGGAGATGCAGGGAGGCGCCGACCTATTGATGACCGGCGGCGGGGCGGTCGCCGGTTTGTCCTCAGGCGTGGCCATGGAGCACTTCGGCTTTCACTCGCTAAGCCATTGGGCAGGACTCAGCGCCCTGCTGCTGGTGGCCGCGGCGGGGGCGGCCTGGTATGCCGCACGCCAGGAACAAGAGAAGCCGGTCAGCTATCGCGGCGCAGGATGATGGCCGAGGAGTTGCCGGCCACATAGCCGGGCTGGCCGGTGGACAGGGCCACCTCGGCGTCGGGCACTTGGAAGCTCCCGGCGGTGCCCCGGACCTGGCGGACTGCCTCATGCAGATTGTTGAGGCCGTGGACATAGCCCTCAGACAGAAATCCGCCATGGGTGTTCACCGGAATGCGGCCACCGGGAGCGGTTCCACCCTCGGCGATGAACGCCGCCGCCTCGCCCTTGGGGGCGAACCCGTAGTCCTCCACCTGGACCAGCACCAGGTGGGTGAAGGCGTCATAGAGGGACGCGTACTGAACATCGTCGGGGCCGACCCCGGCCATCTCGTACAACCGACGAGCCATTTTCGCCGCGACGGAGGTGGTCCAGTCGGCCTGCACCCGGTTGCTGTGCATCATGTGGCCGCCGCCCCAAGTCATTCCTGATATCAGCACCGGGGGCTGGCGCAGATCCCGGGCCCGCTCTGCGGTGGTGATCACCACCGCGGCAGCGGCATCGGTCTCCAGGCAGCAGTCGAACAGCCGGAATGGCTCCACGATCCAGCGGGAGGCCAGATAGTCGTCCATGGTCATGGGCGCCCGCATCATGGCCCGCTCGTTGTGGATGGCGTTGGCCCGTTGCTGGACGGCGATACGCCCCAAGTCCTCAGAGGTTGTTCCCCAGCGGCTCATGTGGGAGCGGGCGAACATGGCATACCACTGCGGTGGGGTCACCCAGCCGATGGGGTGCTGGTACTGGGTCTCCACGATGGCCGGCGGCGGTCGGCCGGTGCCGCCCATGCGGTGCTCGGATCGGGCGTTGATGGAGCGCCACACCACGATGTGGCGGGCATGGCCCAGTGCCGCGGCATTGGCGGCTTGGCCCACCACGGAGTGGGAGGTGGAGCCGCCGCCGAACTGGTCGCAGAACCACGACAGGTCGTCCACCCCCAGGCACTGGGCCACGATGGAAGCGGTGATGGAGTCCTGCACCTGGTGGCAGGCCACTCCATCGATGTCCTCCCGGCGGAGCCCGGCGTCGTCGATGGCAGCCATGATCGCTCGCAGCGCCAGCGTAAGGGTGCTCACCCACGAGTTCTTGGACAACTCGGTGATGCCGATTCCCGAGATCGCGGTCTTGTCGCGGAATGGATGGCTGCTCACCATGCCGACACTAGAGCGCAACGGCTATCTTCAGGCGGCGTGAACGACTATCCCATCCACGTTGGCAGCATGCTCTTCACCCTGGTGGACCCCAATCCGGGCCACGAGAAGGAGTACAACCGCTGGTACGAGCGAGACCACTTCTACGCCGGGTGCATGATCGGCCCCTGGATGTTCGCCGGTTCCCGCTGGGTGGCCCCCCGGGCGCTCAAGGACATGCGCTTCACCGACGGCAGCGGCGAAGTGTCGCAGGCCGGCGACGGCTCATTCCTCGCCGTGTACTGGGTGCTCGACGGCCACGACGAGGAGCACTGGAAGTGGGCCGGCGACCAGGTTCACTGGCTGTACACCAACGACCGGGGATTCGCCGAGCGCACCCACCGCCACACCATCTTGGCCGACGTGGGCTGGGCCGCCTACCGCGATGGCGACCCGGTGCCCCTGGAGCTGGCCCTCGATCACGGCTACGCCGGCATCGGAGTGGTGGCCATGGACAGGGCCGACGGGGTGAGCGAGAACGACCTGCACGACTTCCTGAGGGACACCGCCATGCCCGAGATGATGGCCGGATCGCCGGTGGCCATCGGCTCCACTTGGAAGCCCCGCCAGCGCGACGAGATCACCTCCAACTCCCCCATGGACCTGGGCTCGGGCACGGGCACCGAGGCCCGCACCCTCCAGATCTTTTTCTGCGATGAGCAGCCCGATGGCTGTTGGGACTCGTTCGCATCGTACGTGGACGCCGTCAACGGCTCTGGTCTGGCCAACGTCTGCTGGGCCGGCCCGTTCCACAAGACGGTGGTGGGCACCGACACCTACGTCGACCAGCTCTAGCGATCTATTTACAGCCTGGCTCCGGCCCTACTGGAACGAAACGAACAATGGCGTGGGTGTTAGTTCTAGTACTTGATCCGGGGTTGCGATGGTGAAGTCCTCGTCGTAGAAGTTCTTCCAACCCCAATAGAACTGGTTGACATCGGCCCGGCTGGTCAACAGGTTCCAGGTGTTGATCTTGTCTCGAACCGGACCCTGACCATCCATGTGGATCAACACCGCCAGCTCTGGAGGAGTCTCAACCAGATGGCGATTGGTGATCATCTGCAACCGGAACTGGTGGAGTATCAGCAGCTTCTGGGGAAGGGCTTCCTCACGGACAATTCCGGCTAGCCACTTGACAACCTGGTTGATCTCCGCCGCATCGACCGTGCCGATCTGGCGCAAATGAACTTCGCTTGGCTTGAGCCTCCACTCGGGGTCCAGCGCGAGACCGACATGGGGCAGGCGCAGGAACTCTTCGTAGATCTTGGCCTGAGTGAGGTAGTCGGTTCGCCCCGGCTGTAAGTCCAGCACCACGTACATGTCGTTGGCGGCCGCTATCTCGACCCAGGGCCTGATCACCTCCCGGGTGGTCTCAGCCGAATAGTCCCCGTCGTCGCCGGGGCCGGCAGATGCAACGGTGGCGATAATCTCGAAGGTGGGCAGCACCATTGAACCATCGGCGTCGTAGCCCTCGGCGATGGATTGGAGGCGTTCGACGCCTTCATCAGGACCCTGTTCTCCCAGCACTCCGAGACCTGGTCCCGACGGGTGGCCGTACATCGCCACCAAACGGCGGTTGAAGCCGGCACCGAACAGGAGCAGGCCACCACCGGGCAGTTCATGGCCCCGTCGGATCACTTCCAGTTGCCAGATGGCATCGTCGTCGAATTCTGAGAGCGATTCCACCTCGGAGGCGCTGGAGATCATCCGCCGAATCTCGGGGGACAGGGCTCGGAGATCGCCGGACAAGGCGAACACCCCAACGCCGATCTGCTGGCCGAGGGCCGCCAATGGCACGGCCTGTTGGGCATTGTCGACAAGCCACACGCGGCCACTGGACAGCCCTTCAGACGAAAATATCGCCTGCTGGTCGACAGCGATCTGTTCGAAGGCGAAGTCGGCCAGGGCATAGCGAAGCGTCTGTGTCTCGAATCCGGCCGTCACGATGCGCTCTGGAGCAAGACGCCCAAGCTCGCCCATCAATGGGAGATCGAACCACGGACCAACGAGTAGCAGCGGTCCTCGAATCCCGCGGGACATCAGTGTGGCAATCGCCGCGGGATCGTCGGCGAACGCTAGGCCAACCTCGTGGGCGCAGCTATGGATGGCCTGCGATATCTCGATACTGGTCGCCGCCAGAGACGTGTGGGATATCTGAAGATCGTCGGGGATCAGAGGGGAACAATCGCGTTCAGGCTCAGGGGTCGGCGTGGGTTCAGAGATCGGCGTGGGCACCGGGGTCGAAGTGGGCTCAGGGGTTGGCATGGGAGTCGGCGTCGGCGTGGACTCAGGGGTCGGCGTGGGGGATGCTGTGGGGGTAGGGCTCGACTCGGTGGCAGCTGGAGCCTCAGCAGCGCCAGTTGGCTGAGAATCTGGTACGTCCACCGAGCTTTCAGAGCAGGACGCCACCAGCAGCAAGACTGCCAATACAACAACGAATCGACCGGGCAATTGACAACTCCCAATCGGAGGCTAGCCCGACCACCGCCTACTTTTATGTCACCGCCTGACCAGGGGATTTAGCGGTTCTCAGCCCACCAAGCGTCGAGTCGGGCCTCGGTTGCGGGCCGGTCCAGGTCGGGTTCGGACCGCTTCATCTCCAAGAGGAACTTCAGCGCCGCGCCCACCTCGGGGCCGGGGCCGATTCCATAGCGCTCCATCACCTCGTTGCCGTCGATCAAGGGCCGCTCGGCCTCTCGGCGCCCCTCTTCGGCCAGTCGGGCAATCCGGGCTTCGAGATCGTCGACATGGTGCTGGAGATCGGCGGCCTTCTGGCGGTTGCGGGTGGTGCAGTCGGCTCTCACCAGCTCGTTCAAGTAGCCCAGCAGGGGGCCGGCCTCTCGGGCGTAGCGGCGCACCGCGGCATCGCTCCAGCCATCGGCGTATCCCTTGAACCGGCCCGACAGCCGCACCAGCTCGCTCACGTCGTCCACCACCTGTTCGGGGTAGCCCAGCTCGGTGAGCCGCTTGCGGGTCATACGAGCCCCCACCGCCTCGTGGTGGTAGAAGGTGACCGTTCCCCGCTCATAAGAGCGGGTGCGGGGCTTGCCCACGTCGTGGAACAGCGTGGCCAACCGCAAAACCAGATCAGCGCGGGTCTTGGCCACCACCGCGATGGTGTGGGCCAACACGTCTTTGTGGCGGTGGATCGGGTCTTGCTCCAGGCGGAGCGCGGGCAGTTCGGGGACGATCTCGTCGGCGAGGCCGGAGTCAACCAGATGCCACAGCGGCGGGGTAGGGTCCTCGGCCAGCAGCGCGGCTGTCAGGAGCTCCCTGCGCTCGTCGACGGTGGTGGCTACCGCTCCTCCTTGAACACCACATGCTTGCGGGCCACCGGGTCGTACTTCTTGAGCTCGATCCGCTCTCGATCGTTGATCCGGTTCTTGGTGGTCACGTAGGTGTAGCCGGTTCCCGCCGTGGACTTCAGCTTGATGATGGGACGCTTGTCGCTAGCCATGGAAATCAGACTCTCTCTGGATTCGACTCTGGCGATTGGCCGCTTCTTTGGATAGCCATCGCAATCAGAACTTCTCCCCGCGCTGGCGCATCTGGGCCACCACTTTGTCGATGCCGTGCTTGTTGATGGTTTTGAGACCTTTGGCCGACACATTGAGGGTGATCCACCGCTTCTCCGACGGCACCCAGAAGCGGTGCTTGTGGACGTTCGGGTTCCACCGGCGCCGCGTCTTGCGGTGCGAGTGGGACACGTTATTGCCGAACGACGGGCGACGACCGGTCACCTGGCAGACCTTGGACATAGGGAACCATGTTACCGGCCCGGCCACCGCCACCGGCAAGCGGATAGGCGCAGTCGCCCCTGATCTCGACAACGATCTCTGAAGTCGGTCGGGATAGGGTCGCCGCCATGAATCTCGGACTGGTCTGGGGATATTGGAGCCGCGGGATGCCCGAGGGGTTCGTGCCGCTCACCCAAGAGGCAGAGCGGCTGGGCTACGACTCGGTGTGGACGGCGGAGTCGTGGGGCTCCGACGCATTTTCACCCCTGGTGTGGTTGGCCGCCCACACTGAGCGCATCCGCCTGGGCACCGGAATCGTGCAGCTGGCCGCCCGCACCCCCACCGCTACAGCCATGCACGCGGTGACCGCCGACCACCTGTCCAATCAACGGCTCATCCTGGGCTTGGGCGTGTCCGGCCCTCAAGTGGTGGAGGGATGGTACGGCCAGCCCGGCAACCGCCCCCTGGCCCGTACCCGGGAGTATGTGGAGATCCTGCGGCGGGTGTTCGCCCGCGACGGCTACCTGACCTTCGAGGGCGACTACTACAACCACCCCTACCGGGGCGAGGGCGATACTGGCCTGGGCAAGCCGCTCAAAATCATGACCCATCCCCCCCGGGCCGACATCCCCATATTCATCGGCGCTGAGGGTCCCAAGAACATCGCCCAGACCGTGGAGATCGCCGACGGCTGGCTGCCGCTGTACTACTCCCCGTTCCGTCCCGAGGTATACGCCGAGTCGATCGCCGGACGTTCAGATGACTTTGAGATCACCGTTCACACCACGATCAAGGTCACCGGCGACTCCGACGAAGAACTGGCCGAGGCGCTGTTTCCAACCAAGGCCTCGCTGGGCTTCTACATCGGGGGCATGGGGGCCAAGGGCCAGAACTACCACACCAAGCTCATGGCCCGGATGGGGTTCGAGGAGGAGGCCTACCACATCCAAGACCTGTTTTTCGAGGGCCGCCGGGAGGAGGCCATCACCGCGGTGCCCGACCAGTTCGCCGACGAGATCTCTCTGGTGGGGTCGCCGGAGCGGATCCGCGACCGGCTGGCGGCCTGGGAGGAGAGCCCGGTGACTGGCATCAACGTGGGTGCCCGATCCGCCGACGAACTCCGTACCATCGCCGAGGTCATCCTCGGCTAGCCGAAGACTGGAATAATGACCCCATGACTGAGCCGATCACGTTCTACTTCGACCCACTTTGACCATGGTGCTGGCAGACGGCCCGTTGGGTTCGTCAGATTGAAGACGCCGGTGAGGTGAGCGTCACCTGGGGCCTGTTCTCGTTGGCCATCGTCAACTTCGACAAGCCCATGGACGAGTTCGACCCCGACCGAGGGGTGGGGGTGCGCTCGCTGCGTACCGCGGTGAAGGCCCGCGAGGTGGGCGGCAACGACGGCATCGGCGCCTACTACCAGGCCATCGGCCACCGGGCGTTCGATTTGGTGGAGTCGGTGGACGAACTCGACACCATCCGAGCCGCTGCGGTGGATGCCGGCTTCGACGCCAGCTTGGTGGACGACGCCCTGGCCGACGACAGCACCTGGGAGACGTTGAAGTCCGAGCACACCATCTTGCGCGACGAAACCCGCAGCTTCGGGGTCCCCACTATTCGTCTAGATGGCGGACAAGGCCCGGCCCTGTTCGGCCCGGTGATCTCCAACCCGGCGGCGACCACCGAAGAAGCAGTGGAGCTGTGGCGCCATGTGCGGTGGCTCACCGCCTACGACAACTTCGCCGAACTCAAGCGCGACCGCCTACCGCCTGATCTGGAGGCCTACAAGCAGAGGTATGGCAGCGGCGGCTGACGCTGACCTAGAAGCGACCGCGCCGCCCCGACCCCTGTGGCGCCAGCGGGGTGCGCGGTGGTTTGCGGCCGCCATCGTGGTGGTGCAATTGGGGCTGGTGGCCAACGGCTACCGGGACCCGCACAACTACTTCGCCTTCCAGCCGTTCAACGAGTCGAGCACCTATGCGGTGGAACTAGTGCGGGTGCTGCCCGACGGCGAGCGGTTGGACGTTCCCTACGGGCGCTGGGAGGGCTACGACTGGGACGATCTGATCGGCTGGCGGGCATTGCAAGGGCCATGGCGCCAGCGCCACGCCTTTTCCGGGGTGGACGCAGTGGTGGACTACTTGGACCATGCCCTGGACTGGATGGCCGACAACACCCCCAACGACACTGAGACCCTCTATCTCGAGGCCACCGTCACCTACTTCCGCAACGCCCGCGGCCCCTATGTCACGGTGATCCGCAGCCACGACCGGGAGTTGAGCGGCCCATGACGGCCACGGCCCCTGTTTCGACGACCGCCGATTGGCGGGCGAGGTGCCGGCGGTGGCTGGACGAGGTATTCGACCAGCCGGCCAGCGTGCGATCCGTGGCCATCGTGCGCATCGTGTTGGGTCCGTCGGTCATCTGGCACTTGCGTCCGTTTCTAGCCGACGCCCTCGACGGCACCACCTACCTCGACGTTTTCCAGCAGAAGTGGTGGCCGTGGGTACCCAATGCCCCCGCCGGGCTGTACGTGGCGCTGCTGTGGGTCGGCGTGGCCGCTGCGGTGCTGATGACCGTGGGCCTGTGGTCCCGAACCGCCACCTGGGTGACGTTGGCGGTGGTGGCCTACAACTTCTTCTTGTCGGAGACCCACTTCCGCCACAACCGGGCCTTTCTCATCATCCTGTTGGCCGGGGTGGCGCTGTGCGACAACGGTCGGGTGCTGTCGCTGGATGCCCGCCGCCGGCCGCCCCCTGATGATCGAGCGCTTTTATGGCCGGTGTGGCTGCTTCGGTTCGAGGCCGCCGCCATCTACTTCGCCTCGGGGTTCTCCAAGCTGATCGATCTCGACTGGGTGGGCGGACGGGTGATGCACGACCGCATCTTGCGCTACCAAGACGATGCCCGGGAGGTGCTGGGGGACACGCTGAGCGACCCCATCCTCGAAGTGCTGACCGCCCGGGCCTTCCAGTGGGTGCTATCGCCGGTGGCGGTGGCCACCGAGCTGATCATCGCTTTCGGGATTTGGTTCCGCCGCACCCGGCTGGCCGCGGTGTGGGTGGCAGTGGCCTTTCACGTGGGCATCGAGGTGAGCGCCCAAGTGGAGGTGTTCAGCGTGATCGCCATCGGGGCCCTGGCCATCTGGACCACCCCTTCCACACGCGACCGCACCTTGGTTACTCCGAGCCGCTGGGTTTGGTGGTTCGACTGGACGGCCCGGTTCGACATCACCGTGGTGCCGGGGGCATCGTGGCGCATGGTGAATCGCGACGGCACCGTGCTGGAAGGGCGAGAGACCCGCCAGTTCGTGCGGACCCGGCTGCCGGCCACCTTCCTGTTCTCCCGGTTCTGGCGGTACCCATGAGCGCTTTATCGTCACTGCGTCGGCTGCCGTCCAGTAGGGCCACCCGCCGGCTTATCGCCTGGGCGGTGGTGTGGGTGGTTATGGCGGCGCTGCTGCGAGTGACGCTGGCCGCGCCCGAGGTGTGCCCGGTCTATTCCCCCGGCGACGGACAAGCATCTATCGACGCCGGGGCCGACTGGATGGTCCGCACCCAGGAGTCCAGCGGGCGGTATCTGTACGAGTACGACCGCCGAATCGAGTCCGCTAAACCGGGGTACAACCTGGTCCGCCACGCCGGGGGCACCATGTCGCTCTACCAGCTGGCCATCGTGCAGCAGGGCAGCAACCACCAGGTGGTGGAAGCCGCCGACCGGGGCATGAACTACCTGCTGGAGCGGGCGGTGGACACCGGCAACGGAGGCATGGGACCGGCGCTGTCGCCCCGAGGTCCGGTGAAAACGGGAACGGCCGCTCTGACGCTGGTGTCGCTGGCCCATCGGCGCATCCTCACCGATGATTCAAGCTACGACGACGAGATGCGTGCGCTGGGCCGGTTCCTGGTAGGCCAGCAGTTGCCCGACGGCGGAATGCTCAACTTCTGGGACCCCAAAACAGGAGCTCCGACCCCTGAGATCAGGTCTCGCTTCGCCACTGGCGAGGCTGCCTGGGGTTTGGCCCTGCTGCACGAGACCTTCCCCGGCGAGGGTTGGGACACCCCGGTGTGGGCCATCATGGACTATCTCGCCACCGAGCGGGATGAGATGGAGGAGCTATGGCCCCCGCCATGGCCCGACCAGTGGGCGGCCTACACCTTGGGCGAGACGGCCGAGTGGGGCTTGGAAGACCACCACCTGGCTTACGCCGAGCGCTTGGCCGGGCGATTCGGCCAGATGATCCGCTGGGACGCCCAGCGGGAGGGCGTGGCCAAGATATCCCATCTGCCCATGCCCCGCGGCGGCGGCTACGGGACCATCCTGGAGGGGCTGGGCGCCCTGGAGTGGCTGTGGCTCAACGAGCCCCGCCTCGCCGACGCCCCGCTGCGGGATCGGCTGGAGTGCGGCGCGGCCCGCTTGGCCGAAGCCCAAGAAACCGACGGCGCTTGGTACTACGACGATCAAACACGGGTGGACGACCAGCAGCACGCCATCTCCGGCCTGCTGATGGCTGATTACCGATTCGATTTGGGAGGAAACAAGCCATGAAAGCAGAAAGACCATGAGCGGACTCGGATTGTCGTCAACCGATTCGATTGAAAAGTCCATTGACACGAAAGGGAAGTTGGCATGAGCGGACTCGGACCGGTGATGTTGATGGTGCTGGCCGCAGCCAACCCGGCCGCAGGCGCGCTAAGCGTTGCCTGGCGGCCCTCCAACCGGGATCAGTGGCGCCCCCGAGTGGCGCTAGCCGTGGTTGCCGCGGTGGGCGCGCTGTGGGTGATCGCTGCGCTGGCCGATCCCATCCTCGACGGCCTGTCGGTGACCACGGGCACCTGGCGGCTGGCCACGGCGGTGCCCTTCGCCGTTGCCGGACTCCGATGGATGGTGTGGCCCGACCACCCCGTCCACGACGAGCCCCGGGCCGGAACCCAAGTGGCGCTCATCGCCCTGACCGTGCTGTTCACCCCCCAGCTCGTCGCTGTGGTGCTGGCCACCGCCGCCCACGACGGCACCCTCCGCACCATGGCCGGCGTGGTGCTGGCCGCATTGGTCACCGCCGCCCTGCTCTGGTTCCGAGCCGTCCCCACCCCCCTGCTCTCGGTCACCGCCCGCCTCCTCGGCGGCATCGCCATCGTCCTCGCCATCGCCCTCGGCGTCGACGGCACCCAAACCATCTAAGTCCCGCAGACTTGGGTTTGGCTACCAGTCAAGCGGTTTACCTCTTATACCACCGTCTTCGCACAGTTCATCTACCCATTCGATGAAGGCATCCTGCACTTCACTTGGAAAGTTGCGATGGAAATCTCTCATACCGACAAATAGACGACGATTTTCTTCAGTCAGAAACTGCTCTGGTAGGTCAATTGCCTGATTTCCAAAATAGACGAATTTGCGTGAGATAAGAACTCTCGGTGGATTGGTGTCCTTCTTGACGTGACTCCAGTTCGGACTTCCGTCCTCAAGGCTGTGGCGTCCATCCTCCTGAATCCAGCCACTCCCTCCAGACTTGTGATGATAAATGTTGTCACCATAACGCTGCTTTACGCTGCCTGGCCGGAATGGACGCTTCTGCGCAAATCGGAAATCGTTCCAATAGTCATCAAAACACATGGCTTCCTCAACCTGCATGGCATAGACCAATTTACCATCTTGGTTTTTCTGCTTTGAGCCAACACCGGCAATCCAGTCGTCCAACTTTGCAGCCTTGCGCACTTTTGGCTTACAAGTCGCTAACGTGCAGTAGCCGTAAAATGGGTTTGGGGCAAAGCCAATATCGTGGCGCACCACGTATACGAAGAGATCCAAGTGTCAACAATCAATCCGCGTTACCGGTTGATTTCCTCTCGGGGTACCATCTGAATTCTCGCTAATCTGCTCACCATTTAGCGCTCGTATGATCTTGTCTGCATCCCATCCAACCACCGCATCCGCAGAATTCTCAAGTGGTTCAGGCATTTCGCATCCCGCATGGCCGTGTGCCCAAACGCCAATTATCAGCTTGTTGGCCTTCTGTGCATACTCGATTTCCCAGTCGACCCAGTCATGGTTCTTAGTGTCTGGCGTAATAAGTACGATCACCTTTCCGGCCCACTTGATGTTAGGGGCGAGAATTTCTTGCTTGATGTAGTCCGGATTGCTTGCCTGATTCGGCTTGTCGCTCGTAATCGACGCGTCCCGGACTTCGACCCCTCTCCCCTCCAAGAGGGATTTGAGGGCGCTCACAAGGCCATCGTCCTCATGCCGGTGCGCTACAAATACGTTGTGAACCTCACTCATTGGTTTCTCCTGATGCCCATGGCCGTTCGTCGGCCTTGCCATGTTGTATGAAATTTACTGTAATGTGCCTTCATGCCGCCGTCTGTGCTTGACATCTACGTCGTCTGGCACCCTGATGACATCGAAGGCGATGAGATCGCTCGCGAACTGATCGAGCACTTTCATGGTACCCCCTATGTCGGACTAGTTGACGGTTCTGTCGAGGTATACACCAGATCAGCATCTTGGGGACCTGATACCGACGCCCCGCGGCCCGTTCCTCCTGTTGAGCCTGACCCTCACGCCCTTGCCACACCGATGTTCACCGCGTTCGTACTGTTGATAGGAGTCGAGCTTCAGAGGGCCGTCGAAAATCCATCCTCCGGATGGCGGGACTATCTGTCTGATATCGCTGTGGCTAGAGGCCATTCCGACAACGTCTGGGTCTTCCCTGCTCAGATGGAGGATTGGAGGAGAGACGGCCAACTCGGAGACGTGCTTGCTGGCATCCAAGCACTACCTCCCTCCAGTACCAATGACACCGCGGTTCTGTGTCGAGAACTCTCCCAGCAAATCGCTCAGAATATCGGAGGACCTCTAGGTGAGCGGCTCACCGTCTTCATCAGCCACACCAAGAGGCACTCCCAGGGCGAAGTCGCCGACTGGGTTCGCGACCTCATAGACCGCGTGCGCATCAGAATTGCCAGAACCCATCTCCAGGAGTTCTTCGACGAGTCCGACATACAGCCTGGTTCCGACGCCGATGATGAACTTGATCGCAGCGCAGCTTCCAATATCCTGCTAGCCCTTCGAACCGACCTCTACGCAGGACGTGACTGGTGCCAGCGGGAATTCAGGGGGGCCAAGCAGGCCGGTAGGCCGATCGTCACACTGAGCGCTACTCGCCTTGCTGAAGAACGTGGATCTTTCCTTATGGATCATGTCCCTGTCGTGGGCTATCAACACGGTGACGAGGATGAGAAGAACAAGAGCATTGATACTGCTCTTAACCTGCTCGTCGACAGGGCACTCCGCTACTCCCTCTGGGCATGCCAGCAGGATGAGCTGCTCTTGCTTGGCGTCGATTGGGCCCCACCCGAAGCTCCTGAGCCCGCAACCCTGATTCCGTGGTTGCTTGAACATCCGGAGACCGCAGCCGGCTACCAAATCACAATCATGCACCCTGACCCGCCTCTTGGTTCCCGGGAAGAGGAGTTGATCCGAATGTTGCTTACCCTGGTCAACGCAAATGCTACCGTTGAAATCGTGACGCCTCGCACCTACGCGGATCGCGGCGGTAGGGGCCTCTGATGGGGGACCTAACACTTCGGCCATCTAACGCGCTGGACGGCCTCCGGCTAGGCATCTCAGTATCCGAAAGCGCCGATATGCCGACGTTGGGCCTTCATCCCCGTCATGCCGAATTAGCGCTGGCCGAGATTGCACGATCTGTTCTCCTCCTTAGCGGAGGACTCGTATATGGCGGTCGTATCAAGCCACCCGGATATACCCAGTTCCTCCTACATGAAGTCGAACGCTTCGGCGACCGTCCAGAAGCCCTAACCCTCTGCCTAGCCGCCCCTGAGCACGAAAAGCTCACACGTGAGGAACTCAAGAACCTTAACAACATGTTGGCAACTCGTGGAAGAGTCATCCGCCTTACCTCGGATGGTCTCGAAATCGACAAGAAGTCCTTCCCTAAATCTCTGCACGACCGACTCAGCGCTCCTTCAAGCTACAGCGCGATGAGACAATTCCTCTGCGCTATTACCGACGCGCGAGTCATCTTGGGGGGACAACTCGAGAATTTTCAGGACAGTATGCCTGGCATCATCGAAGAAGCGATCAATTCCATCAAAGCAGAGCAACCCCTATATGTCGTAGGAGGATTTGGCGGTGCTGCCGCTCTGGTTGCCAAGACGCTTGAGATTGACAGCCTTGACTGGGCGCCAACAAACTTCCCAATAAGACCAAACGACAAGAGAATAGACAAGTCGATCCACGAATTACGATCAGCCATAGACAGGAGTGATGCATCAATTCGGTGTTGTGGCCTGGATGAACTGGACTTGCGTAGACTCTCCGCAACGCATAGACCTAAAGAAATTGCATCGATAATTGTTAATGGGCTCTCAGCAGTCCACAGCAATGGACACTGATCTTGTGAAAGCCTCACTACCTATAAATGGCACATTCCCTTGGAGGCAAATGAATGACATCCACACTAGTTAATGAACGGCCAAGGACAACATCCGGCTACGACGCATATTGGCGATTCGCTTCCAAACGACAAGAAATCTATTTCCAGAAATTATCTGGAACTCTAGAGGCCAATCCACCAGACGATCCGATCCTAGCCGTCAATCGCTTTACGAATGCCTACCGAGCATCCGATCGCGTGAGTCAATATCTAATCTCCCACGTTCAATACAATCAGGAATGGAATTGGCTAGACACCTTCGCACGCACTCTAGTGTTCAAGATTTTTAACCGAATTGACACTTGGAACTACCTGCTGGAACAAGTTGGAGAACCTGACTCTAATGCCCTATTCGATCGAGCGATTGATACTGCGCTCGAGGAGTTAGCGAATCAGCAACCAATATATTCGGCGGCCTACATCATGCCACCGCCGAGATCTTCACCTGGCCCCAAATACATAAGGCACTTGGACCTTCTCCGAACCATGATTGACGAAGAAGCACACAGACACATTCAAGAAGCCCCTTCTATGGAACAGGGCTACAATATTCTCCTTCGATATGACTCTATTGGTAGCTTTCTAGCCTACCAATTCATCTCTGACCTAAATTACTCAATCCACCTAGATTATTCAGAAGAAGAATTTGTTGTACCTGGACCAGGGGCTATCCGTGGAATTAGGAAGTGCTTTCTTGACACTAGAGACCTTTCTGATGAAGACCTAATTCGATGGACACATGAGAACCAACATGAAGAATTTGAAACACGCGACTTACCTTGGGGCGGCCTCTGGGGTCGTGACCTGCAACTGATTGACATTCAGAACCTATTTTGCGAAGTAGACAAGTACACACGAGTTGCAATGCCAGAACTAAGTGAATTTGCGCCGGGAACGCGCATAAAGCAACG
This sequence comes from bacterium, assembly GCA_026708015.1. Lineage (NCBI taxonomy): Bacteria > bacterium. Next base: position 3,064 of record JAPOVT010000062.1, on the reverse strand, counting down.
TTATCGACCGGATCCATCCCCTATGACGGCTTGGTTCCCTCCAAAATGGGGCATCAACGAGAATATTGTGCATGCGGCTTTGCCTGAGGACATCGGAACTCAGGAGTCACTATTCTGTGACCTAGACTTCATTGAGGAAGGTCAGCTCACGCTTGTCTAGGTCACACTTCACGAGACCTCCCTTGTTGTCTCTCAATTGAGAAAAAATGGTGAAGGCTTGCCTATAGGCATTCCGCCATGCTGCAACCGGCTGAGTTGACACTTCCAGATCCATTACGGTACGCCTGACGTGTTTAAGCAAATTCCAGTCAATATGCCCGACAGCATAATCGTACGGCTCAAGATAGTTGAAGACAAAGGCTGCGAGTCCTTCTTCTATTGCTTTCGCCCTTGCCCCATCCTCCACACGATCTTTGTCTTCTACATTTCGACGTTGCGCACCCATCAACGCTCGTAGGACAGGAGACCACCCCAAAACGGTAGCATGCGCCAAGTGGATTATATCGTGGTAGCGGTAACCGTCATCTATAGATGAATTATCGTCTAGGTCATCGCCCAGTTGATTTATTCCTTCTTTCCTGTCCCTTTCTTCCTGCGCTCTTCTAGCTAGCTCTCCTTGAGGCTCCATCCTCACAATTGCCATTTGGCCGTTATATTCTTCCACGAACTTTACTTCCATGATTCGCAAAAACTTCTGTTTTGGAAAGTCGTGATCATCATATTCAGGAACCGCTCCAATATCTGAAGACCAAAGCTCTCTTGTCTTCTTCAAATTTTCTTCCATAACTTCATCAAGATCTATGTTGAGTCTGCGAGCCAAAGAAGCCATATACCAAAGAAGGTCCCCCAATTCCTCCTTCATGTTTTCCTCAAGGCCTTGCGAGAGGCCTTTATCCCTCGACCATCTCTTGGCTTCGGAAACCACGGATCCAGCTTCTCCAGCGATTCCAAATAGAGCGATCTTGACAGCTTCCTCTTGGTCATCCATCTGGTCGGTTTCGGCCGAGCGCTGCTTGTATTCGTTGAGATCCATGCCCAACCCTCCGGAGTTGGATTTACCGCCTTTGGGCGGTGTAGTTCAGCCGACAGATATTAGTAGCTGCCCCAGCGGCTAGCGATGATCCTGTTTCTGTCTTCAGGGTCAGTTACAGAAACTGTTGAGGTTGGGGTTCTGAGCCAAAGGGTCTCGTCTTCACCCCTGCGCTCAAAGACTGGGAAGTCTGAAGGGTCGATGCTGATTCGGGCTAGTTTACCACCGTTTACAGTGTGGAACTCCCAGGAGACGAGGGGGAAGACTGCATCTCCAAGACGGCTGCGGATGAGGTTCTGCAGGTGCTGGCCCCACAGGTCTTGGTCACCTCGCTCACCGCGTTGAGAGAAGGTGGCGAAGTCGTCCTCCAGGCCGTGGACTAAGCCGTCGTCGGCCACGCCAACCAAGAGTGTGCCGCCATACTCGGAGTTGGCGAAACCGGCAATGGTCTTGACCACGGCATCTTCGGGGATACCTCCCTTTCGCTGTTCTCGGATGTCCCAGCGGAGGGTGGACTTGTACTCCAAGAACAGCGACTCTCGATCCGGTCCGAGCAGATCCCCAATGGGGCAAGTCCGCTGCCTCGCGACGGCGGCGCGCCTCTGGACGTTGACGGCGAAAATGTCCATGACCTCGGCCTGGAGTTCGCTGCTGTCGAGGTAGGCGTAGATGAGATCGCTGTTGCGATCGATCCGCGACAGCAGTGCATTTTCGTAGCGCGCGGGGAAGATGTGGGTGCGGAATGTGTCCTCATCGTTATTCACTGCCTGGTTTTGGATCTCGGCATCCGACACGAGATCACCAGCTGCGGCCTCGAACACCAGGCGATCCTCTTCGGTCCAGTCAGTACCGAAGCGCTCGTTGAGGCGGGCTATGATCTGGGACAGCCGTTCTTCCTCGGGGTCGCTAAGTGGCCCGGTCCCTGAGTAGATGGTGGTCACCTCACCCTCGCCGTCGGGCAGCGAGATCGAGCCTTCGAACGCGATCTCGTGTCGCAAATGGGTGAGCTCCACCTCCGTGCCCAAGTTGATGCTCTCACCAGGGTTCCGATCCCGAATGAGCGCTGCCAGTGCCCGGCAGAATAGATAGTCACGCTCCAGTTCAGGATTGCGGAACGGCACGACCAGTGACAAGAACCCGTAGACCCGTACAAATCGGGTTAGCGAGTCTCGAAATGCGGCCTGGGCATCATCATCCAAAGCTCTGAACCGGTCGGCGGCAGGCTGAAGGGCGGCGTCAATTTGGGCGTGGTTGCCCTCCCCCAAGAGCAGCGTCGCCGCCCGCTCTATCTCTCCGGCATCGAGGACGCCGAAGCCCTCGAGCTCGCGGCGAGTGTCGAACAACAAATTGGGGTCGGTCGGCGGTGCGACGGTCTTGCCGTGGTACACCGCGAACTCCTCGCCGATCTGATGGGCGTCGTTCACGAAGTCGATCACGAATGTGCCCGACTTGTCGGGATGGATTCGATTGAGACGGGACAGGGTCTGCACCGCAGCCAAACCTGTGAGAGTCTTGTCCACGTACATGGCAGCCAGCTTTGGCTGGTCGAAGCCGGTCTGGAACTTCTCCGCCACAACCATGATCTGCCACTCGTTGGAGTCAAACTGCTCTGCGGTCTGTGACTCTGGGAAACCGTTGGCCTTCGACTCGGTCATCCCTTCGACCTCGCCCGAAAACGCCACCAGCACTCCGAGGCCATAGCCCAGGTTGTTGGCGTAGCCTCGCAGCGCCTCCCACATCCGCACCGCATGAGGCCGCGACGAGCATGGCGTGACCCCCTGAGTTTGGTCTGCCTGTTGTGAGAGTTCGTTGTCCGGTATTGCTGGATGGAGGAGGATCACGAGTATGGCTGGGCGTAGGCACACGCCCGAGCAGGTTGTGCGCAAGCTGCGCGAGGCTGATCGGCTGTTGGGCGAGGGCGCGTCGGTGGGCGATGTGGCCCGGCATCTGGGGGTGTCGGAGGGCACGTTTCATCGGTGTGAGCATCCCCCTTTTGGCCGGTCACCTCGATTAGGAGGTAACCATGTCATTGAT
>JAPOVT010000061.1 GCA_026708015.1 bacterium | reverse complement strand
CCACCACACGCTGCCGATCACACCGCGGCCCAGGAGCCGTCATCTCGCCGAATACAAATGGTCAGCACGGCAACGGGCGTGGCGTCGCTGCTGTTGCTGAGCCACACCCTAGGGTTAGGCGTGAGCGTGGGCGTGGCGTTTCCCGCCGCTGTTGCTCTTATCGTTCTCGGCGTGTGGGGATGGAGGTCGCCCCGGCGGCGGTAGGGATTTGGCCCGCCCGCGAGCATTCCCACCACCACACAATGGCTAATCACCGTTCAGCGGACCAGCACAACGCCGATTGACGCTCAGCGTTTTCGTGCCTAGCTTTTTTCCCAGCAAACGAGCGCCCTGCGGTTTCGTGGTTTTCTGTCTGGTCGCTGTGCTGGCGCCCGCTGTGGCTTTGGCCCATGATCACCGCCGGGTGGTCGGGTGTTTGGGTTGCGAACCGACGGGGATGGAGCATCTCCGAGTCCATCGGCGGGACGATAGTTGCTCTTACGGTCGGACGAGTTCTCCGCGGAGTTCCGGCTATAGGGTGAGGCCAGATTTGAGCAATCAGGGAGAGACCACCCATGTGGCATGAAGAAGAACTGTTGATCGACGGGGAGCTGAGGGCAGCCGAGGGGAGCGGCGTGTTCGAGACGGTGAACCCTGCCACCGAGGAGGTGCTCGGGGTGGCCGCCAACGCCACCGACGCCGATGCGGTGGCCGCAGTGGCTGCCGCCCGCCGGGCTTTCGACACCACCGGCTGGGCCACTGACCACGAGCTGCGGGCTCGGTGCCTGCGCCAATTCCATGCCGCGCTGGAGCGCCATCTCGAGGAGATGCGGGAGCTGACGGTGGCCGAGGTGGGCTCTCCAGTGATGCTCACCTACGGCGGTCCGCAACTCGAAGCCCCGGTGGCGTCGGTCAAGTGGGTGGCCGACATGATGGACGGATACCAGTGGTCCCAAGACCTCGGTGTGGTCGAGGCCTATGGGGGCAGCCATCGACGGTGGATCGAGCGCGAGCCCGTGGGGGTGGTGGCCGCCATCACGGCCTACAACTTCCCCGTCCAGCTCAACCTGGCCAAGGTGGCCCCCGCGCTGGCCGCCGGCAACACGATGGTGTTGAAAGGGGCGCCCGACACCCCGTGGTCGGCGCTGGCACTGGGCCATCTGATCGCCAATGAGACCGACATCCCTCCCGGAGTGGTCAACATCTTGAGCTCAGCGGAGAACTCGGTGGGCGAGGTTCTAACCACCCACCCGGATGTGGACATGGTTACCTTCACCGGCTCCACCGCCACCGGGCGAAAGATCATGGCTGCGGCCAGCGCCACGGTGAAGAAGACCTTCTTGGAGCTGGGGGGCAAGAGCGCCTATGTGGTGCTGGACGACGCCGACGTGGAAACAGCCGCCGCCATGAACTCGTTCATGATCTGCACCCACGCCGGACAGGGGTGCGCCATCACCACTCGAATGCTGGTTCCTGCGGCCATGGCCGATACCGCCGCCGAAGTGGTGGCGGCCACGTTGGCCAGCATCCCCTACGGCGATCCGACCGATCCCTCCATGATGATGGGGCCGCTGATCAACGCCCGCCAGCGCGACAAGGTCCACAAGCTGGTGACCGACGCCATAGACCAGGGGGCGAGGCTGGTCACCGGCGGGAAGCGGCCCGATCACCTGCCGGTGGGCTACTACTACGAGCCCACCTTGCTTGCCGGAGTGGGAGAGAACGACCTGGTGGCTCAAGAAGAGGTCTTCGGGCCGGTGCTGGCCATCATTCCCTATGAGGGGGGCGATGACGAGGCCGTTCGGATTGCCAACAATTCGATTTACGGCCTGTCGGGCGCGGTGAACAGCGCCGACCCGGAGCGGGCTCGGGCGGTGGCCCGACAGATCCGCTCGGGGACGATCAGTGTGAACGGTGGCATGTACTACGCCCCCGATGCCCCGTTTGGGGGCTACAAGCAATCGGGCATCGGCCGGGAGATGGGCGTGGCCGGATTTGAGGAGTTCCTCGAGATCAAGACGCTGGCTGAACCGGCTGCCTAGCCGGAGGGCGGGATCGGCATGAGCGCATCGGAGGATTGGGCCAGCACCAGCATTCCGCACATGGCCCAGAGGGCTGCGGTCCGCTTCGGCGATGCTCCTGCGGTGGTGGAGGGCGGCAGCGTGTTGTCCTACGCGGAGCTGGGGCGCTTGACCGACCAGGCAGCCGCGGCAATGCAGGCGGCTGGAGTGCAGGCTGGCGACCGGGTGGCGATCTGGGCCTCCAACCGCTTGGAATGGATCATCGCGGCACTGGGCCTGCAATCGGCCGGAGCTGCGCTAGTGCCGGTGAACACTCGCTTCAAGCCGGCCGAGGCCGCCTACATTCTGGCCCGCAGCCGCGCCCGCCTCTTGGTGGTCGAAGCCGGGTTCGCCGGTATCGACCCCGCCGGGCTGTTCCACCAAGATGACACCGGCCTGTCGACGCTGGAGCGGGTGGTGGTGTTGCCCCCCGGCGATGCCGACAACGTGCCTAATGCGCTGTCGTGGGCTGAATTTCTGAAGGCGGGGGAGTCGGTATCCCCAGAAGCGGTGGAGGCCCGGCGACAGGCGGTGGGTCCCGCCCAGATCAGCGACATCTTGTTCACGTCGGGCACCACCGGTGCGCCCAAAGGCGTGATGATGACCCACGGGCAGACCCTGCGGCAGTTCTCCGACTGGTGCGATTTCGCTGATCTGCGAGAGGGCGACCGGTATCTGGTCGTCAATCCCTTCTTCCACATGTTCGGCTACAAGGCCGGCTGGCTGGCCTGCCTGATGCGGGGGGCGACGGTGTACCCGATGCCGGTATTCGATGTGGAACAGGTGCTGGAGCTGGTCGAGGCCGAGTGGATCGCGGTGCTGCCCGGTCCGCCGACCGTGTACCAGACCATCCTCGACCACCCATCTCGCTCGGGCCGGGACCTGTCGAGCCTGCGGGTGGCCATCACCGGTGCGGCCGACATCCCGGTGGAGCTGATCCGCCGGATGCACGAAGAGTTGCCGTTCGAGCGCATCTGCACCGGCTACGGCCTCACCGAGGCCGGCACCTGCACCGGAACCCAGCCCGGCGACGATTCCGAGACCATTGCCACCACTGCGGGACGAGCCTTGCCCGACCTGGAAGTCCGGGTGGCCGATGGCGACCGGGAGGCCGCTCCCGGGGAAACCGGCGAGGTGCTGGTGCGAGGGTTCAGCGTGATGACCGGCTATTTCGACGACCCCGAGGCCACCGCCTCGGCCATCGACGCCGATGGATGGCTGCACACCGGTGACCTGGGGATCATGGACGAACGGGGTTATCTGAGGATCGCCGGTCGCATCAAGGACATGTTCATCGTCGGGGGGTTCAACGCCTACCCCGCCGAGATCGAGAACACGCTCTTAGGCCATTCGGGGGTGGCCCAGGCTGCGGTGGTGGGGGTGCCTGACGAGCGTCTGGGAGAGGTGGGCCGGGCCTTCATCGTGCCCCGGCCGGAATCGGCGGTCGAACCCGACGAGGTGATCGCCTGGTGCCGGGAGCGCATGGCCAACTACAAGGTGCCCCGGTCGGTGGTGCTACGGCAGTCGTTTCCGCTGAATGCCACCGGCAAGGTGATGAAAGACGAACTGCTGAAGGGTTCCTAGGTCTCGAACTGGCGCTTCAGCTCTCGCCGCAGGGTCTTGCCCGACGGCAGTCGGGGGACGGACTCCACCACGAGCACGGTGTGGAGGCTCTTGTAGGAGGCCAAGGTGTCGGCCACCAGGGCCTTGAGCTCGTCGACGGAAGTGTCGGCGTTTTCCGCAAGCTGCACGGCGGCGGCCACCGCTTCGCCGGAATCGGGGTCGGGAATCCCGAACACTGCGCAGTCAACCACCCCGGGATGGCCCAGCAGCACTGCCTCCACCTCGGCGGGGGCAACTTGGAAGCCCCTGACTTTGATCATCTCTTTCACCCGGTCGGTGATGTGCAGCCACCCGTCGGGTTCCATCCAACCCACATCGCCGGTGCGATACCAGCCGTCGGTGAACGCGTCGGCGTTGGCCTCGGCGGGCAGATAGCCAGCCATTCTCGCCGGGCTCTGTGCCTGAATCTCGCCGGCCTCGCCCGAGGACAGCACCGCTCCGGTCTCCAAGTCGGCAATGCGAACTCGGACATCGTGAACGGGCAGGCCGGCAGAATCCAGCCGCCACAGATCAGGTCGGTGTACCGGATTGCTGGTGATGACCGGCATCTCGCTGGCCCCGTATGCGGGCAAAAAGCCAACGCCGGTTCGCTCAGTTACCCGCCGGGCCACGCTCTCGGTAACCGGGGTGGCCCCCCACATGATGTAGCGCAGCGACGACAGGTCGTACTCCTCCAGGCGGGGATGGTTCGCCATGGCCAGGGCTATCGGCGCCACCGCCATCTCCAGGGTGATGCGGTCGGTCTCGACGGCGGACAGAACTGCGTCTAGGTCGAATCGGGGGTGGAGCCGCACCGACGACCCCGCCCACACCGAGGCCAGAAGGTTGAGCAGCCCGAGGATGTGGAAGGGAGGGGTGGCGATTTGGAACCGGTCATCGGCGGTGAGGCCGAGCGCCGATCCCCAAATGACGATGGCCGCGCCGATGCTGGCGTGGGTGTGGCGCACCGCCTTGGGCATGCCGGTAGTGCCGGAGCTGAACACCAGCACGGCCTCGGTCTGGTCCCATTCCAGTTCGACGGCCATAGGTTCGGCTGAGGTGTCGGCCAGGGCGGCTATGGCGGAATCGTCGTCGAGATGGATCACCCGGTCGGCCAGTTGAGGAGGAAGGCGCAGGTGGGTGTCGCCGTCGGTGATGGCCAGCACCGGTTCGGTCAGGCCGGCAGCGTGGGCGACTTCGGCTTGCTTCCACGCCGAGCTGATCATCACCGCCGAGGCCCCGAGCTTGAGGATGCCAAACACGGCGGTGAAGAACTCAGGCCGGTTGGAGGCCATCACCGCCACTCGCTGGCGGGCCGACACGCCCCGTTCGGCCAACAGACGGGCGAACCCGTCGGCCTGTTGGTTGAATTCCTCGTAGGTCAGGAATCGGTCCTCGAACCGAATGGCCACCCGGTCGCCGATTTGGTCGGCGGCCGACTCCAGCAAGCTGTGGACGCTGGTGCCCTGGGGATAGTCCAGCGGCGGGAACAGCTCCGACACCGATTAGCCCTCGGCTCCAGAGGGGAAGCCCTTGCCCTCAAGCTCGGGATCAAGGGGCAGGTCGAAGCAGTTGAACGCCACCGCCAAGGTGTCGTAGGCCCCCACGGTGAAGAGCAGGTCCATGATCTGGCGGGTGTCGAACGCCTCGGCCAACTCGTTCCATGTGTCGTCCGACCAGCCGTGGTTGTGGTGGAGCTCGTCTACCGCCCGCAGCAACAAAGCGTTGTCAGCCGTCCAGCCGTCTACTGAATCGGCGGCGGTGCGGTCGATTTCCTCGGCGGTAAGTCCCACTTCAAGGGCCGCGGCCGCGTGCTGGACCCACTCGTATTCGCTTCGGCGCAGCCACGCCACCCGCAACACTGCCAACTCGATGGCCCTCCCAGGCAGGGTGTTGAAGTAGAGCAGGTGGCGGTTGAAAGCCAGGAACGCCTCGGCCAGCTCGGGATAGCGGGCCAAAACCGACAGAGCGTTGTTGGGGCGCCTCACCTGCTGTTTGCGGTCGGCCTTGCGCTTGTCGTAGGCGGAGCCTGCCGGTGGGCGCATTGGCTCCATGGCGGCAAATGCCTCGGGTGTCCACTCAGACAGCTCTAGCGGAGCGATTCGCGGCTGGCTGGCAGGGATGTCGATGTTGTCGGCCGAGCTACTCACCCGATCCTCCTTGGCTTTCCGCCCGGATGGTAACCGACTCATTGAAGACCGAGATCAACGCCGATGGCCGCCGGCGTCTGATATGAACGAGGCTGAGGAGTTGCTGTGCGAATAGGACTGATGGTCGGGCCGGAACGGCGCCGATACGACACCAAGAAAGCCCGAATGATCGAAGCGGCCCAACAGGCCGAAGCGGCCGGGTTCGCGTCGGTGTGGATTCCGCAGATACCCGACGAGTTCGACGCCATGACGGCGGCTGCGTTGATCGGGTCGGCCACCTCGACGGTGGAAGTGGGAACTGCGGTGGTGGTGGCCCAAACCCGTCACCCCATCGCGCTGTGCCAGCAGGTGCTCTCGGTGCAGCTGGCTTGTGAGGGCCGATTCGTTTTGGGATTGGGCCCGTCGCACCACTGGATCGTGGAGGACATGCTGGGGTTGTCCTATGACCGGCCGGCGGCGCAGATCCGGTCGTATCTCGACGTGTTGGACCAAGCGCTGGGCGGCCCCGGCCCTGTTCGGGTGCAAAACGAGCACTTCCAGATCGACAACCCACTCGATATCACCGACCAGCCCGCCACCCCTATCTTGCTAGCTGCGCTGGGACCGGTCATGCTGCGGCTGGCCGGCACCCGCGCCGACGGCACCACGCTGTGGCTGGCCGACGAGCGGGCCATCGGCGAGTTCATCGCCCCCCGTATCAACCAGGCTGCGGCCGAGGCCGGTCGACCACCCCCTCGGATTGTGGCCGGGGTGCCGGTGTGCTTGTGCGGCCTGGGAGAGGTGGACGCGGCCAAAGACCGGGCCGAGCGACTGCTGGCCGAGGCCGAGGTGTCCCCCAACTATCAGCGGCTGTTGGATCGGGGCGACGCCGAGGGGGTGTCGGACATCATGGCTGTCGGCGACGAAGCCGCGGTTCTGACCCGGTTGCGCTCTTTCGCCGACGCCGGGGTCACCGACCTGTCGGTACGGGTTCTGCCGGTAGGAGATGGCCGCGACGAGCTCATCGCCTCCAGCCAGCGCACCCGGGAGTTCCTGGCCTCGTTGGCCCCGGGGATCTAGCGGTAACTCAGGTTAAGCCGCGGGCTGGATCTGGTTGAGGGGGTTCATGCCCGGGCAGCCCTTGGCCCGCTCCGGTATGTCGGAGTAGTCGATGGGAGTGGCCACCTCGGCCTTGGTGGGGCAGAACTGCTCGGCCAGCGGGGCCAGCGCCTCCAAGTCGAACCCGTACACCTCAGCAGCGTTGGTGGTGAGGATTTGAGTGGTTTCCTCCTCTGTGAGGTTGGCGAAGGTGAGCCGCAGGTGCTCTTGGGTATGGGGATGCGACCCCTCGATATGGGGGTAGTCGGAACCCCACATGACCCGGTCGGTGCCGACGGTTCGTGTTAGCAGAGCCTCCGACGGCCGCAGGAACGACGCCCCGATGTAGCACTGGCGGGCGAAGTACTCGTTGGGGGTGAGCGACATATCGGCCACTGCCTGGCTGCCGAACACGGTCTCCGATCCGTACTTGGAATAGCGCATCCGGTGGAAGAAGCTCTCCAGCTTCTCCAGTGTGTCGGGTACCCACGCGGTTCCGGTTTCGGTGGTCACGTACTTCAGCGTGGGATAGCGCTCGAACACGCCTGAGAACATGAGGTGCCACAATGCCCGCTGAGTCCACCAGGTGGCCTCCAGCACGAACATGGCCAGCGACGAGGGGAAATGGTTGCCGTAGTTGGGCGACCCGCCGCCGGCGTGATGGTTCAGCGGTAGGCCAGCGGCCGCGGTGGCAGCCCAGATGGGCTCGTATGACTTGGAGTACAGCGGCTCAAACGGCGAGTCGGGGGGAGCGCCAGGGATCAGCACGCCGCCCTGCAACCCATTCTCGGCAGCCCACTCGATCTCTTTGACCGATCCTTCTACGTCGCCCAAGAACACCTGGGCGATTCCCGCCCGGCGCTCGGGGGCCTGGCTCACGAAATCGGCCACCCACCGGTTGTGGGCCCGCAGCCCGGCCCAGCGGTGCTCGAAGTTGTCGGAGTAGGGCGGGGCTTCGAATGCGGTGGCGGCGGGCGGGGCAAACGGGGGCTGAGTGTTGGGGAACAGAACCTCGGCGATGAAGCCGTCGGCCTCCTGCTCGGCCAGGCGATCAGATGACGACCAGTTGCGATGGCCCCACACTTCGGGATCGCCGTCCACTCCAACCTCCATGGGCGAGCGCTCCATGTCGGCGAACATGGCCTTGCGCCGCTCGTTGTGCCCGTCCATGAAGCCAGCCCACTCGTCGAACTCCGCGTGATAGCGCGACTCCAGATACGGCCGGTAGCCCCTCAAGTCGGCCCCGCAATGCGTGTCGGCACTAATGACAATGTGATGTTCCATCGGCCTCCCCCGTTATGGAGCGATCCAGTTGATGCCAGTCATCTTAGGTTTGGGCGGGCGATCCCTTCCTAGCACAACTAGTCCACCGACCCCCGCGGGACCACCCATTCGCACCTTTGGCCGGTTGCGGTAGCAATGAAGTCTAAATCGGAGTCGTAGTGAAGCAGGGTGAGTTGCTCTAGTTCGGCAGCGGCCGCGATGAGTAGGTCGGGAACCTTGCGCCCCCGTAAGCCTTCCTCGGCCAATAGGCGCTGGGTCTGGCGTGCTCGACGCATATGCTCGGCGGTCGTCTCCACGAGCCGCAATTCTGAGAGGCTGCTGGCGAGCCGGTCCCACTCGTCGGCGTTTCGGGCGGAGAATCCGATTTCCAGATCAGTTATGCCAGACCGGGCCGCATGACCGGCAACAGCCAGCGGTTCTACTACCTCTCGGATAGAGGGTTGAGACAGTCGTGTCAGAACGCTGGTATCGAAAAGGTGGGTCAGCGCCACGCGTGCTCACGGTCCTCAAGTTTGGAATCAGCAAGCGTGTCGAGTGCTTTGGCGACTCGCGGGGCGCGGGGAAAGGCTGCGGCCTCTAGTGCAGCATTGACTGTTGCCTTGATGGTGTCGGTTCCCAACTCTGCACGAGCCGCGGAGAGAGCCTTCTCGTCAATATCGATCAAGTGTTTTCCCACGAAGAGCAGTATATACAAATTCATAAGCGTATATACCACTGCCTCAATGGATGACGTGTCCGCTCATTCAAACAAGGGGGGTGCGATGGGCGTAGGTCACCGCTGGCTAACGGTTGACGTCGATGACGACTCGACCGCGGATTTCGCCAGCCTAGGATGGTTCTGTTAGCGGCTCCCTTGTCGAGCAGTGAATGCGGAAGATCAGCCATGATGGCCGAGGTGACTTACACATCTCCTACATTGGACTAGTGGATTCCAGCAATACGGCGTGGGGGTCGATCAGGTCTTTCGCTGTGCGGACTGCCCATCTCTTGGAGTGCGTGTCAGAAGCCCACAGCTTGGGCCACGGGCCGGGCCGGTTTCGAAAGCCCTGGAGGATCGAGTTTCAGCGCAAGGCCCGTACCGTCTACGCGGAGAGCCTGAGCTCCGGCTATTTGAGGGGAGTTGCCGATGCCAGCAGGCATTGTGCTGGGCTGATGGACAACACGGCGCCAGGTGAAGAGTTGACTGACGACTGGAAGATCTTCGCCGAATTCTTGAGGACGACAGGCGAAGCACTGCATGAGGTGCCCCAGGTGGCATCTGTTGCTTCTACGACTGGGATAGAGCAGATCAGTTCGGTGCCTCCTGCTGTGTTGCGGTATGAGCTCTTTGCCGAGTTACTGCATCCAGCGGGGGTCGATCGGCTACGTAGGGCAGTGGATGCGGTGGCACGTGGCTGCGAGTTGTACTTGGATGGGGTACCGACTTCCATAGAAATCGAGTGGATCATCTCGGTGGCCTTCCAGGAACCGATTTCGGAACTCGCTAATCGCAACCAGACGTCAGTAAGGGGTATGTACCGGCTCTTGGAAGCCTTGTGGGCCCGCCTTGGTGTTCGCAACCAGATCCAGGGGGTCGCGTTGGCGGTGCAGCAGGGTTGGATCACTCCGTCGAAGTTCTTCGGCGAAGAGCATTAGGAAGCCAACTCAAACTGGCAGCAAACGAAAACGACCATTGCCGATGCCCTGGAGCTTGTTGGTCCTGCTGGGACAAGCGTCGCCACGACCCTTTCATGTGTTTAGTCCCTAGAGCGTAGGCTCCAAGCGTGGATGTCAGCGACAGTCAGTTGCGGGTGGTTCTCAGGCACGCCAATCCAATTGAGCAATATGCACGTAGGATCGCCGAGGCTCACACCTTGGGCTATGGCCCCGGTGAGCATGTCGACATCTGGGGTGTTGAGTTTCAGTGTATGGCTCTAGAAGTGTGGAAGGAGACCCTGCCGCCGCTGTTCCTGCGGCAAGTGGCATCCTCCTACAAACACTGTGCTTGGTTGATGGAATCTGCTTTGCCCGATGACTGGGTGGCTGAGGATTGGGAAGCAACCCTAAGGCATCTGAGTACGGTCGCAGCCGCGGTGGACACAGACCCAGACTGCATAGGGCGGGAAGTGCCTCTTGATGCTTCCGACATCGGACACATACCCGAAGTGATCCGCTACGACAGACTTGCTGAGCTGATGCACCCCAGTGCGGTGGACAGGTTGCGTTCCGCGGCAGCAGCAGTGGTTCGATTTTGCCGGTTCAACTCGTCGATAGCGCCGAACGAGACGGAGTTGGCCTGCTTGCAGGGCTTGGCCAATGGTGAGAAGCGCTCCGACATGGCCAAGCGCCTCGGATACTCCGAGCGCCAACTCAGGCGCATACTCGCCAATCTGTGGGCAAAGCTAGGTGTAGCCAATGACATGCAGGGCTTGGCCATTTCCGTCGTCCACGGTTGGGTGACCCTGCCGAGCAACAAGGCCACTCGATAGCGCTAGATGTGTGTCTTGGCCCTTTGGCGCACCCTCTGAACAGACCGTGCTCCCAGCGACTGGGTTCGGTTCGCTACCAAGGCACCCCATCTGAACGACTCGGGTTCCGAAGTCGGCGTGGCGAGCGGGCGGACTGCTTGTGACGCCAGCTTGGACATTTGCGCTTCTGACCATTCGTGGAACTCGCCGAGCCATCTTCAGTGATGTCAAAAGAGGACATTAACTTGTCCGGTATTGACATTGAATTTCATGGCAGGCGGGTAGGAATGCACGTATGCTCATGTTCAGACAGGTCAACCAAATTGATGTGTCCGAACAAATGACCAATTGTAAATTCATGAAAGGAGAGATTCTAAACCAGTGATTCTAGACAGAATGAGGTAGAATAATGAAACTCCAGAACCTAATCCATTTGCTGTTCGCAGCACTAATTTCTGTGGTGGTTGTCGCTGCTGGCAATGCGTCTGCTCAGGAACATCCGCCAGAAGCGGCTCAAATTCAAACTGCTGGCCCTGGCGATGACGAGATCATTGTTGAGACTTATGGCGGCAATGGTGAATTGGTTTCTACTGAGACTCACCTGATCAGTTATGATGGGTCCGTAGCGTTTGCTCAGGGAAACGGAGGTTCATCATCGGCTAGCGGTTGTCGAAAGGTAACCGTCCGAAACGAAAAAGAAACTCTGTTTGGGTTTACAGCATATTGGTTCAATACGTGGACTCAATGGTGCTGGAATCGAGCGAATCGAACAATCGACAATGTCAGGACTGGCTGGTATTTGGAAGATGTTGATCAATTTCAGGTGTGGCAGGGATTGATTGTTGACTCAAGATATTACTTTTACTGGCAATCTGGATATTCTACCAGCGGCTACTACCACGAGAAGCAAGGTCACTTCAAGAATTGCTTCACTGATACCTACTGTATTGCGGATAGCTACCCCAGAAATCAACTTTGGTCACACTCCGATGGTACATGGCGTTGGCGCACAAGCGACTGACTGAAAATGATTTTCGATTCCTACCTCCGATTTGTAGTCGTCGCAATTGTTACCGCTTTCCTGGTAGCGCTTCTGGCGGCAATAGTGGCAATAGTCGTGGTCAAAGATGATTACGATTGCCCACCCGATGTTTCTCGAGGGCCTTCGGCAGCAATCATCGTTGATTATCAATTAACGCCGAGATAGCGGATTACCAAAGGGAGGGCCAGATCCATCGGTGGAGTTCGTCCACTGATGGATCTGGCGCAGTTTTGCGATACGAGTTTCTCACGTCTATAGGGAGCGACCATACCCGGGAACCTGACAGTTAGCTGTTCACGTCGATGACGACTCGGCCGCGGATTTCGCCGGCGAGGATCTGGGCGGCGGCGGCGGGGACGTCGGACAGGCCGATGGTGTCGGTCATGGCGTCGAGCTTGGCGGTGTCGAGGTCTTGGGCCAGGCGGTTCCAAGCCTGGGCTCGGCGCTCGGCGGGCTCGTAGACACAGTTGACGCCGGCCAGGGTCACGGCCCGGAGGATGAACGGGGCTACCGAGCTGGGGAAGTCCATGCCCTGGGCCAGGCCGCAGGCGGCCACGCATCCGTGGGGCTGGGTCTGGGAGACGATGTTGGCCAGAGTATGGCTGCCCACCGTGTCGATGCCCCCGGCGAAGCGGGTCTTTCCCAGGGGCCGGGCCGGACCAGAGAGCTCGTCGCGGTGAATGAGCTCGGACGCTCCCAGTTCGCGCAGGTAGTCGCCCTCGGTTTCGATGCGACCGCTGGAGGCCACCACCTGGTAGCCCAGCTTGGCCAGCACGGCCACCGCCACGCTGCCCACCCCTCCGGCGGCGCCGGTCACGATCACCGGTCCCATATCAGGGGTGATGTCGTGCTCCTCGAGGGCCAGCACGCACAGCATGGCGGTGTAGCCCGCGGTGCCCAGCGCCATGGCCTGATGGGGGGTGTAGGCATCGGGCAGGGGAGTGAGCCAGCCGCCGTCCATGGCCGCCTTGGTGGCCATGCCTCCCCAATGCGATTCCCCGACGTCCCAGCCGTTCACGATCACCTTGTCGCCCGGCGACCATGCCGGGTCGTCGCTGCGGGACACCGTGCCAGCCAGGTCGATGCCGGGGATCATGGGCCAGGTGCGCACGATGGGGGCACCGTTGACGATGGCCAGGCCGTCCTTGTAGTTGAGGGTGGAGTAGTCCACGTCCACGATCACCGGTCGCTCGGGCAGGTCGGCTTCGTCCAGCTCGGTAATGGAGTGGGAATGATTGCCGTCGTCGTCTTGGCTGAGCAGGAGGGCTCTGAACATCCCGCCAGCCTGCCTCAGGGGTCGCTGCCCCGCCTACCCGAGGACTCCCATCGCATTGAGGCGGTCTATCTCATCCTCCGAGAATCCGGCGATGTCTTGGAGGACGGAACGGGTGCTGGTGCCGAGGGTTTCGGCGGGGGTTTGACCGGTGTTGGCTCGGGAGAACTTCACCGGGAACGCGGGGGCCAGCCAGCGGGAGGGCTCGTCAGCGTGGGGATGTTGCAGGGGGACCAGCGCATGGCGGTGTTTGATTTGGGGGTCCTCTGCGGCGGCGTAGGCGGATGCCACCGCGCCGGCGGGTACTCGGATTTTGTGCAGTCGGGCCATCAGTTCCTCGGTCGATTGCTGCGCCATCCACTGGGCCACTTCCTCGCAGATCTCGGCCCGGTTGGCCGCCCTTACGGGGATGTCGGGGCCAAGCTCCCATAGGTCGGGGCGGCCCATCTCCTCAGTGAGACGCTTGAATTGGGCGTCGGACGTGATGGCCAGAGTTATCCAGCCGTCCTGAGATTCAAAGGTGTCCAGGATGCCCCTCGGGTCGCCGTTGCCTATGCGGTCGGGCATGCCCCGTTCGCGGTAGAGGTCCAGAGGCTCGTCCCAGATCATGGTGACCAGGCTGTCGAGCATGGCCACGTCGATGTACTGACCCCGGCCGTCGATGTCACGTTGGCGAAGCGCAGCCACCACCCCGAGGGCGCAGAGGGCGGCCGGGAATTGGTCTCCGACGGTGGCGCCGGCCTTGGTGGGTGGGCCATCGGGGAAGCCCGACTTGGCCATCAGCCCCGATCGGCCCTGGATGATGAGGTCCATGGAGGCCAGATCGGCATCCGGACCATCTGGCCCATAGCCGGTGATGGAGGCATGGATCAGCCGAGGGTTCAGCTCGGCCAGCGTCTCGTAGTCCAGCCCCAGCGAAGCCATGACCCCCGGCCGAAAGTTGTCCACCAACACGTCAACATTGGCCGCCAGCCGCCGAAAGGCGTCCGCCCCCTCAGGCCGACCTAGGTCGAGAACCACGCTGCGCTTACCCCGCCCTTTGCGCAGATAGCTGATCCCGATGTCGTCGGGCCCCATAACGTCCGACTGCTCGCCATCAGCCCCCACCCACGGCGGAATTCGCCAAGTCACGTCCCCACCCGGCGGATCCACCCGAATGACCTCCGCCCCCAGCGAAGCCAAGAACCAAGTGCAAACCGGCCCCGAAACCACCCTGGTTAGGTCTACGACCCGAATGCCATCCAACGGCTTCATTTCTCTTCACCTACGGTCTGCCACAAGCGATCCACCGGAATGGTCATCAGACGGTCATCTGGCCGCGATGGGTATTTGCCCAAGTGGAGCAAGACACCGGCAATGAGGCGATCTCCGAGTGCATCCCGAAGTGTTCGCAGCCCGCGCAGATGCCTACTGCTGGCGGGGCCGGCCTTGACTTCGAAGGCAACCACCATGCCGTCTCGGCGCTCGACCACGAGATCCACCTCCACGCCGTCATGGGTACGCCAGTGGCCGATCTCGGCTATACCGTCCATCCACGATGCTTGTTTGATGATCTCACCCACCACAAAGGTTTCCAGAAGGTGGCCGAACTGCTCCTGTGAGGTGGGATCGAGCCTTTGCAGCCTGTCGGGGGACAGTCTCATCAGGTGGGCGGCGAGCCCAGGATCGACCGCATGCAGCTTTGGTCGCGCCGCGGCCCGAGTCCGCAGTGTGGTTCCCCATGCGGGGAGCCGGTGTACCAGGAACACCGCTTCCAAGAGCTTGGTGTAGCTCTCCGCGGTGCTGGAGTTGAGGCCAATGTCCTGTCCTGCCTTGGTGATGTTGAGTACTTGCGCTGTCTGGGACATCAGCCGCTCAAGAAGTCGGGGAAGCACTTCACGCTGGCGGATTTTCGCCAGTTCTCGGACATCGCGCTCCAGTGCGAGCGCGACATAGTTGCCGTACCAACGGCTGCGGGCGGCAGGCGGTCGCTTCAGTGCCAAGGGAAAGCCGCCGCCGACGATTCGCTGAATGTAGTCATCGCGAGTGGTTGTGGACTGGTTGCCGGTGACTGTGCTGGCAGGGTCGCTGAACAACTTCTCCAACAGGTTCTCGTGATGGTTGCCAATCTCTCCTTGGGAGAACGGGTATACGGTCAAGCGGTACAGCCTGCCGGTGAGTGCCTCGGCCATCCGTGGCAGGGCATCGTGGCGGGTGGAGCCGGTGATCACAAACTGGCCGGAAGATCCGTCACGGTTCAACTCTGCTTTTATGGCACTGAGCAGCGCTGGAACGCGCTGGTATTCGTCTATGAACACCGGTCGTGGTTCTTTGACGAAGAGGGAGGGGTCGTCGGCGACGTTGTCCCTGGTGTCTGGGTCGTCGAGGTCGATTATCTCGCGGCCCGCGGCTGACGCTAGCGAGCGCAGGAGTGTGGATTTTCCCACTGACCGAGGCCCCTGAAGGGCCATCACGGGTATCTCGTTCATCTGCTGGACGACGACATCCTCAATGCGGCGGCTGATCAACTCCTGAATGGCAGCAAAGTACCACTTCAGATGGGTTTTTGGGAAACTAGAGACATCTATCTCGGAAAACTCGAGGGCATTTTCCCGGAAAACCCGAGAGGTCCATCTCGGAAAACTCGAGGATATTATCTCGGCAAATCCGAGGTACTTTTTCTGGGGAATCTGAGGAGGTTTCTTGGGAAGCCTGGGGGAAGGCGGCGGTCGTGTCGCCGAGGGCGTGCAGGGGCGACTAGACATTGAGGCCGTGGCCAAACATCCATTTCACGACGTCGCCATCGTCGGCATCGCCAACTCCGAACAAGCCCGCATCCTCGAAGGCCACGACTCCACCACCATCACCTTCCAAGCTGTCCACCGGGTGCTGGCCGACACCGGCCTGAGCCCATCAGACATCGACGGCGTCGCCGCCGGCCCATTCAGCGGCCCGCTCACCTACTACATGCGCAACGGCCCAGCCTGGCGGAACCACATGGCCCCTTCCATCCCCATAATCCTGGACGCGGCCTCGGCCATCGCCACCGGCCAGTGCCACACCGTGCTGGTGGCCCACGGATCGGCAGGCATCTACACCGAGCGGGCTTCCACCGCCCCGTGGACCCGGCCAGCCAACGAGTTCGTGGTTGCTTACGGCATGTTCACCGCGGCGGAGTTCGCCCTCATTGCCCAGCGCCACATGCACATGCACGGCACCACGCCAGAGCAGTTGGCGACGGTGGCGGCCACCATCCGCAACAACGGCCACGCCCACCCCGATGCGGTGTACCACGGCCGGGGGCCGTTCACCCCCGACGACATCCTGGCGTCGCGCATGGTGGCCGACCCCTTCCACCTGCTCGACTGCGCGATGACTTCCGAGGGGGCGTGCGCGCTGATCCTCACCACTCGGGAACGGGCCCAAGACCTGCCCACCAAGCCGGTGTACATCTTGGGCGGGGCCTGCGACAGCTTCGGCCCCTCCTACCAGCACCCCCCGGCGTGGGATTTGGCCGGCCCCTCTGGCAGGAACAACGGCTATACCGGCCGGTGGGCGGCCCAGAAGTCGTTCGCCATGGCCGAGCTCGGTCCCACCGACGTGGACGTGTGCGAGTTCTACGACCCGTTCTCGTTCGAGATCATCCGCCAGTTTGAGGCCTACGGGTTCTGCGAAGAGGGCGAAGGCGGCGACTTCATCATGGACGGCCGCATCGGCCCCGGCGGCCAGTACCCGGTGACCACCGACGGGGGCACCATGTCGTTCAGCCACGGCGGAGCCGCGGTGCAGCAGCTCCAGCGGGTCATCCGAGGGGTGGAACAGCTGCGGGGCACCTGTGTGACATCCCAAGTACCCGACGCCCAAGTGGCCATGTGCTCCAACGGCGGCGCCGGTGCCCTGTTCACCGATGTCATGCTGCTGGGAACGGAAACCCCATGAGCGAGCTACTGCAACCCCAGTCGCCGGGAATCCCCCTGCCGGTGCCCACCCTGTATTCCCAGCCCTATTGGGACGGATGCCAGGTGGGCGAGCTGCGCTATCAGCGGTGCCGAGACTGCGGGGCCATCACTATGGACCCGGCCCCGGCCTGCTCGGCTTGCTTCTCGACCAACCTCGATTGGGAGGTCAGCACCGGGCAAGGCGAGGTGTACTCCTGGACCACTGTTTGGCGCCCCCAAACCCCGGCGTTCACCGTGCCCTACGTGGCGGTGATCGTGACCCTGGACGAGGGGTTCTGGCTGCTGGCCAACCTGATCAACTGCCCCGTCGACGCTGTCCACGTCGGGATGCGGGTCAAGACCACCTTCGTGGAGCTGAGCGAAGAGATCACCCTGCCCTACTTTGAGCCTGTCGATTAGCTAGAAGGCTCCAGGTAAACGTGGGTGGCGGCGGGGACGACGGCGCGCAGGCGAGCTTCCACCGCGGCTATGGCCGCGGGCATCTGATCGCCCGATAGGTGGTCGGCGAAGTCCACTTCGGCAGCTACCAGCAGCTCCTCGGGGCCGAGGTGTTGGGTGCGGATGTCCACTACGCGGTCGATTTCCGGCGAATCGTCCAGTACCTCCCGCAGCCGCTTTCGGTCTTCCTCGGTGGCGCTCTCGCCGATGAGCAGGCTCTTCATCTCGATGGCCAACACGATGGCGATGATCCCCAACAGCACGCCGATCACCAGGGTGCCCACCCCGTCCCAGCGAGGCTCGCCGGTGACCTCGGCCAGCACCACGGCAATCAGTGCGAACACCAAGCCGAACATGGCCCCGAGATCCTCGAGCAGCACCACCGGCAACTCCGGAGTGCGGGATCGCCGGATGAACGTGCCCCACGAGAGCTTGCCCCGCACCTTGTTGGACTCCACGATGGCGGTGCGAAACGACAAGGACTCAACCACGATGCCGAAGATCAGAATGCCGATGGCCACCCAGAGCGATTCCAGTTCATGGGGGTGGCGCACTTTCTCGATGCCCTCGTTGATGGCGAACAGCGCGCCCAGGGTGAACAAGATGATGGACACCACGAACGACCAGAAGTACCGCTCCCGGCCGTAGCCGAACGGGTGGCGCGGAGTGGGATCCCGCTTGGACAGGCGCCCGCCCAGCAACAACAGCGCCTGGTTGCCGGTATCGGCGCAGGAGTGGACCCCCTCGGCCAGCATGGAGGCTGAGCGGGTGACGGCGAAGCCCACGAACTTGGCAATGGCGATGGCCAGGTTGGCGAAGAGCGCCGCCAATACTGCTTTGGTCCCACCTCCTGCGGCCATGCCCAATGGGTAGCACACCGCAGGCGGGTATTCTCAGTTGCGTGTTCAGCATCGAAATTGAGGGGCCGGTGGCCCGGGTCACTCTGGCCAACCCGCAGCGGCGCAACGCGCTCAGCCTGGAGCTGATGCAGCGCCTTACCCATGCGCTGCACGAGTTGGGAGAAAAGACCGACGTCGGGGCGATCGTGATCGCCGCCGAGGGGCCGGCATTCTCTGCTGGCCACGACCTGTCGGAGATGGTCGACCGGGACGCCCAGTTCTACGACGACCTGTTCGAGGCATGCACGCACCTGATGGACGCTGTCCACGCCGTGCCCCAGCCGGTGATCGCCGAAGTAGACGGAGTGGCCACCGCCGCGGGCTGCCAGCTGGTGGCGGCCTGCGATCTGGCGGTGGCCTCCTCTGAGTCGACGTTCGCCACTCCCGGAGTGCGCATCGGCCTGTTCTGTTCCACCCCGATGGTGCCCATTTCCCGGGCAGTTGGGCGCAAGCGGGCCATGGAGATGCTGCTCACCGGCGAGCCCATCGACGCGGCCACCGCCGCCGAGTGGGGCTTGGTGAATCGGGTGGTGCCTCCCGACAAGTTGCGGGCCGAGGTCGACAAGCTGGCCGCCCAGATCACCCAGTTCAGCGACGAAACCATCGCCATCGGCAAGCAGGCCTTCTACCGCCAGCTTGACTGCGGCGAGCCCGAGGCTTACGACCTAACCCGGGAGGTAATGGCGGCCAACGCCGCCACCGACGACGCCCAAGAAGGCATGGACGCGTTTCTGACCAAGCGCTCCCCATCGTGGTCGGGCCGCCAAGGGAGCTAACTTCCCGCCTATGGGAACTGCCTTTGCCACTGTCGATGATCTACCTGCTGCCGTTGGCCAGCACTTGGGGTGGAGCGACTGGATGGAGATCACCCAAGAGCGGGTAAACCAGTTCGCCGACGCCACTGGAGACCACCAGTGGATCCACATCGACCCCGAGCGGGCCGCGACTGAGAGCCCCTACGGGGCCACCATCGCCCACGGTTACCTCACGCTGTCGCTGACCAACATGTTCCTGCCCAGCCTGATCACCGTGGAGCAGATCTCCATGGGCATCAACTACGGCGTCAACAAGGTGAGGTTCCCCGCACCCGTCCCAGTGGGGTCACGCGTTCGGGTGGGTGCCGAGCTCAGCTCGGTCGACGAGATCAACGGCGGCGTGCAAGCCGTAATCACCATCACCGTCGAAGTCGAGGGCAGTCCGAAACCAGCCTGCGTGGTGGAGAGCCTCACCCGCTACATGCGCTGAGCCCGACGCCAACCTCGAGCGTCGTTTCGCCAGAACACCGCGTTGTTCCGCGAATCGAATTGTCGCTGGTGGTGGGTAGTTTCGCCGTAATGTTGACTGGTATCGAAACGGTCTGGGACGAATTGGAGGACATCCGACGAGCTGCTGTTGCTGAGGTCCATCCGGAGTACCGCAAGGACCTTGGTCAGGTGCTCACACCCGTTCCTGTTGCCCGGTTGCTAGCGGAGATGTTCTCCGATTGGCGTGGCGATGTGGAGTTGGTTGATGCGGGTGCAGGTGCAGGCACCCTCGGTGCGGTCGCTGCGCTCATTGCGCTTTCTAGTGGTGGGCGTCCGGCATCGATGCGCGTCCTAGCCTGGGAAGTGGATCCAGAGCTTGCCATTAAGTCAAAGCAGGCACTCGCCGTTGTATCAGAGCGGTATGACGAAGAGGGCATACCATTTGAGTTCGAAGTCCTAGATGAGGACTTTCTTCAGAGGGCCGCGCAGAAGTCTGCTGGGTTGTCATCTCATGGGGCAACAGCCACTCATGCGATTCTCAACCCCCCCTACGCCAAGCTCTCTTCGTCCTCCAACGAGCGAGCGTTGGCCGAACGGCTAGGAGCGCCGGTTCCGAACCTCTATGCCGCATTCATGCTTGCTGCTTCTGCTTTGCTCAAGGTTGGCGGTGAGATGGTTGCGATTACCCCGCGAAGCTTTTGCAACGGCCCCTATTTCAAGAGGTTCCGGAGGGCCTTGCTTGGCCAGAACGGATTGTCTTCGATCCGGGTTTTCGAGAGCAGGATGTGTGCATTTGCAGATCAGGACGTACTTCAGGAGAACGCCATCACTCATTTGGTAAGAGGCGGAGCACAGCCAGAGATGGTCCGAGTGCAAGTAGGGGACCCTGGTGGACCTGTGACTGAAAGAGCCGTCCCTTCTGAGGAGGTTGTATTTCCGGGAGATCGTGATGTCGTCATACATGTCGCCGAATCTGAGGTCGCAGCCGGTGCGGCAGCCCTCATGCACGAACTTCCCGCGACGCTTGAGACTATTGGGGTCGATGCGTCTACAGGTCCGGTGGTGGATTTTCGGGCGCGCCGGTGGCTGCGAGCCGAAGACAGGCCTGGATCAGTCCCATTGCTGTACCCATCATCGGTGGACACTAGGGGTATTTCTTGGCCGGGCTCAGGCAACAAGCCAATCGCCATTGACGACGTGGAGGAGACTGCATCTCTCTTGACGCCGCGAGGAAACTACGTACTCGTCAAGCGTTTTAGCAGCAAGGAAGAACGCCGTCGGATTGTTGCTGGCCCCCTGTTGGCTGATGCGTTTCCGGAGTGTTCAAGATTCGGGATCGAGAATCATGTCAACTATCTGCACTGCCAGGGAAGGCCTCTTGGACGCCAGCTAGCAATTGGGCTGGCTGCCTTCCTCAATCACGAGCTGGTTGACGTCTATTTCCGGTCGTTCAGTGGGCATACCCAGGTCAATGCAACCGACCTACGCCGTCTCCGCATTCCCGACCGGGCCACTCTTGAGGAGTTCGGCTCGGCGCCATGCCCT
This sequence comes from bacterium, assembly GCA_026708015.1. Lineage (NCBI taxonomy): Bacteria > bacterium. The sequence continues at coordinate 42,683 of JAPOVT010000061.1, read as the reverse complement.
CACGAAGCCTGCCACGAGTGGATTCGCAACTATGCCGCCGCTGTTGGCGTCAGCGGTAAAAAGGAGGTTGACCGTGTTGGCCAAACCTCTCCCGCACGCTAGCCATTTCCCCGGATCGCCAGTGTTCCTCAAGCTCGTCGAATGGCCTGAATCGATCGGTCAAGTAGTAGGCAGCGGTCTTGGTTTCCCGTGGGCGTGTCTGGCTGGTCTTGTAGCTCTCGCTGAAGCTGAACGGGTCAATCCACCAAAGACCGACTGCTTCGAACCGAGTCGTGGGTGGCTCGGCTCGGTCGATGACCTGGGCGTGGAAGAGGTAGACAACAATTCCATCGGAGGTCGCAACTTCGCTGATGTCGTCGCAGTCGCCATGGTCGAGTTGGAACGTAGCCATCTTGGCCCCAACGGGAGCCCATCCTCCGAGATGACTGCGACCCGTCTTAAGTTCGATACAAGACCGTTGCATCGAACACCGGTGGCTCCCCCCGAAAGGCACTAACCGTCCATCCAGCCACACACGACTCACATAGATGAAACGAACAGAGCCGTACGTCCCACGCTGCGCGCCCCTCCCGAACGCATACGTACGGAGCCAGGGGGTCGTCAGCGAGCGCTAGCCCAACTACCTCAAGGGCCTCTTCGATCCTGTCAAGGCTCTTGTCACCGACTCCCGGTATCGAACCCAACTCACGCCGATTCCAGCACGCTAGCTCTTCAACGGTATTGATCCCCGCCTCCACTAGCCGCTCCGCTAGCGCCTTTCTGAGCCCAAGGTCATGTAGGACTGCCAAGGTCCAATCGTTGCACAACTAACATTAGTCGGCGATGGCAAAGCGCAAGCGGTCGCGAGTGGCGACGTTGGAGCGGGTGCCGGTTTCTGACCCGCCAGTGAGACCGGGGCTCATCGGTCCCCGCCGTCGGGTGCCCAGCCACATCGAGCGTCCTCCGTATGCCCGTTCGGGGGAGCCCGGTCACCCGAATTCCTCGGCGGTGCGCAGCGCTGCCGAGATCGACGCGATGCGCAAGGCCGGACAAATGGCCGCGGAAGTGCTGCTCTTTGCCGGAGAATTGGTGGCACCTGGGGTGACCACCGACAGCATCGACTCCCAAGTCCACGAGGAGATCGTGCGCCGGGGAGCCTATCCCAGCCCCCTCAACTACCGGGGCTATCCCAAGTCGGTGTGTACGTCGATCAACGAGGTCATCTGCCACGGCATCCCCGATAGCCGGGCGCTGGCCGACGGCGACATCGTCAACATCGATGTCACCGTGTTCCTCGACGGTGTCCACGGTGACACCTCGGTGACATTCGAGGTCGGCGAGGTGGACGACCACTCCCGCTTGCTGGTTCGGGAGACCCGGGACGCCATGTACCTGGGCATCGGCGCGGTTCGGAACGGAGCGGCGGTGAACGCCATCGGCCGGGCCATCGAAACCCATGCCCGAGCCCATCGGCTTGGGGTAGTGCGAGAGTTCATCGGCCACGGAGTGGGCACCGAGTTTCACTCCGGGTTGCAGATCCCCCACTACTACGAACGCAGTCACAACACACCGCTGGAAACCGGAATGACGTTCACCATCGAGCCGATGCTCACGCTGGGTTCCCCCGATCTCTACCTGTGGGACGACCAGTGGACCGCGGTTACTGCCGACCAGCGACGCAGCGCCCAGTTCGAGCACACCTTGCTCTGCACTGAAAGCGGTGCCGAGATACTCACCCGCACACCCTCCGGAGAGGGCGCCGCCGAGGTGTACGCCAAAGATTGATCAACCCCGGTATTCGCTGAGCGGGCTTGTTCTTGCCAAGATTGGGCCATGGCACTTCCCGTTGAAGACATCCTGGCCATCCAGAAGCTGGCCGCCGACTACAACCACCTGATCGACAGCGGTTCTGCTGAGGCATGGGCCCAGCTATTCGTACCCGACGGCATACTGGAATTCGGCATGCCCGAAGGGGTGAAGGGACACGAGGACTTGGCCGCGTTCGCGGCGACGATCAATCCGGCTACCCGCCATGTGATCAGCAATCTGTCCATCGACGGGGAAGGCGAGGAAGCGGTGGCTTCGGTGTACTTGGAGGTGTACTACACCGCTCCTCCCGGCCAGCCGCGAGAGCTGGCCATCACCGGCGTGTACCGCGACCAGCTGCGCAAAGAGGATGGGCGGTGGCGCTACGTGTCCCGCCAGATGGTGCCCGACTTGGGCGAATGGGCGCCCGCCCCTGAAACCGTACCTGGGCTCTGATTAGTCCCAATACCAGGCCAGGCCGCGAACTCCTGTCCCGGAGTTGATCATCATTGCTTGGCCGAATTGGCTGATGAAGGCGTCGGTAGGAGACACCTCGGCATTGACGGCGTCGAGCAGATCAATGGCCCGTTCGGGAACCTCGGCGTGGAGGCTGACCAGATGTAGTTGGGCATCGCCGTCAGAAGGCCGGGTCCGCCGCCAAAGGCCCAGGATGCGCTGGTGGGCGGCCTCGTCGCTGAGCGCGGGGCGAAGGCGTCCAATGGCCCCATCCTGAATGTCGAACATGGGGCGCAGCCCGATCAGGTTCCCAGCTCGGCCGGCCAGGCCGGGCACGCGGCCGCTGCGGATCAGCTGGTCGAGGTTGGCCAGCGCCCCCACAAGCTTTACCTGCCTAGCCACAGTCTTAGCCCTGGCCACAACCTCGTCCAGCGTCGCACCGGCCCGGGCAGCTCGGGCCGCAGCCACCGTCACCAGTCCTTGGCCACCGGCTGCGGTTCGGCTGTCCACCACAGCCACCGGCCCAGCCGCGCTCTTGGAGGCCAGAACCGCTGATTGATTGGTGATGCTCAGGGTGGACGTCACCGTCACAACCACGACACCGTCGCCCTGGTCTTGACCGGCGATCGCCTGAACGAACGCGCCCGGCGACGGGCCCGATGACGAGTGGGTCTTGGCGGCCAGGATCTCCGCAGTATCGATCTCACCGTCGGCCACTGTTCGGCCGTCCACGGTGATCATGAGCGGGACCACTGCGATGTCCCAGGCTGCCCGCACCTCCTCTGGGAGCGCCGCGGTGCTGTCGGTGACGATGCCGACGGTCACTCGCGGGCCTTTTCGACATCGACGTCGAGAATCGGCCGGACGGTGGCGGCCGAGGCCAGCACCAGCAGGCCCGATGCCAGCAGAACCGACCGGGTGCCGGGCAGTCCGGCCCCGTTCAGCCCGTCGCCGATGGCTCCCGCCCCCAGCGCGGCCGCTCCCAGCCCGATGCGGATCACCACGTGGAAGGCCGAGAAGGCCAGCACCCGTTCCTCTTCTCGGGGAATCTGGGCTTGGAGCGCGCTCATCCCCGACGTCAGGGCCACGGTGGCCCCGGCCCCGAACCCGGCAGCGCCGAGGAAGGTCAGCCACACCGTCGGACTCTGGCTCATCAGCGCCACCAACGCCCCCATAGCCAGCGCTCCCCTTCGGGTGAGGACCAGCAAATCCACATGGCGAGACCTATGGGTGAGCGCGAGGCCAATACCCGCTCCAGCGCCGAACAACACGATGAGCACGCCATATTCGATGTCGGACGCCTCCAACTCCTCTTGCACCAGCTTGATGCCCAGCGAGAACAGGGCTCCCAGCCCAACGGCGGCGGCAGCGGTGGCGGGTAAAACCCTGCGCACCAGCGGCACCGACCAGGCATCGCGCAGCCGACTGGGGGAAATGGATATTTCGCTGTCAGAGATAGCGGCGCGGTCCGGGGTTGCCTGAGGGGAGGGTTCCCGACTTTGAAGTCCACCTAAGGCTCGGGCGATGAAAAAGGCGGAAATACCGAAGGTGAGCGCGTCGATCCAGAAGACGAGGGCGTAGGGATGCGATCCCAGCCAGCCATCGTCGAGTGGAAGCGCGGCGAACGCGGCGAACAGGCCCGCGCCAATCGGGATGTTGCCGTACGACGATCCCATCATGGCGGCATTGGCCAGCGGCAGGTCGGACTCGTCCACCAGATCGGGGACGGAGGAGTCTCGAGAGGCCAAAAACACCACGCTGGGGGCCTCCAGTGCGAACGCCCACAAGTACACCCACCACAGCTCTTGCACAAAGGGGACCACCGCGATCATCCCGGCTCGCAGCAGATCCATGGTGATCATGGTCCGCCGCCGATCCCATCGGTTCACCAGCTTGGCGGCCAGCGTCCCGCCCAGGGCCGCGGGAATGAGCCGGAAGGCGAGAATGCCGCCCACCGCGGCGGCGGAGTCGCTCAAATGGTCTACCAGCGCCATGAGGGCGAAGGTGCCCATCCAGTCGCCGAGCGCGGACGCACCCTGTCCGACGAGAAGACGACGAAAGCCGACCTGGGTGCGAAGGCTCAAGGTTCTCGGGTCAGTAGACCGGCGAGGACTACAAGAATCAAGGGTTGCTGGGGGTAGCTCCGACCCAGCTGTCGTTGTCGAAGACCAGTCGATGGGCGGCGGCCTTCAGGCGATTGGGGGCTGGCAGCGGCTTATTTCCCAGAACGCGCTTAATCAATATGGGGATGATGATCACGGTGGTGGCGATGGCGGCTTGGCCGTCGGCCACCAGGAGCATGAATGGGGGCAGAGCGGGCATGGTGATGAACACCACCAGCCCGGTATGACGCAAGATGCGGCCCAGGGCTAGCCCGCCGAGCAAGAACAGGGCCGCGGGCCAGGCGATTACCGCGAACGCCCCCAATGCCGGTGAGAGCCCTCGGCCGCCTGCACCATTGAGGAACATCGACCAGTTATGGCCGATCACCGACACGGCACCAGCGAACGCCATCAGCAGCCAGCGGTCACCGGCCAAGAACGGTCCAAGTGCCCCCTTGCCCACATCGCAGAGGCCTCCCACGACCAAGGGGATGAAGCCGGCAACCCGGTACAGGCCGGTTCCCGAGACTGTTCCGGTGCCCACTTGGCGAAGGTCGGTTCGGGCCAGCGAATGGGCAATCATGTAGGAGAAGGGAACCGCGCCGGCCGCAAAGGCCACGATGAGCACCATCGTCCCCCACATCATCGATAGAGATTCTGCCCCAATTTGGGGCTGCTTTGCCACCGGTTGATGAAGATGAATTGCTGGAGGTCCGTCATGAGACTTCGGCGTGGCAAGATGGGGCCGAAATGAGCTCCGGCCAACGAACCCGCTTGCTGTTGATCCGCCACGGTGAATCGGAGGTAACCGTTAAGCAGATCATCGGCGGAGACCTGGCTTGCACGGGTTTGTCGCCGCTGGGCCGTCGTCAGGCTGAAGCGCTCGGCGAGCGTTATATGCAGGGCAATGAGCCCAAAGTGGATGCGCTGTGGTCCAGCACCCTGCCTCGGGCGATAGAAACCGCCGAGCTGCTGTCCCCCTCATTGGGCGGCTTGAAGGTACACACCCATCCCGACCTCGTAGAACGCCGCCCGGGCGAGGCCGACGGGGTGGGCTACAAGGAGTTCGGCAATCTGTTCGAGTGGACCGGCGATTTCCACCCCCACTTGCCCTTGGCGCCCGGCGGGGAGAGCCTGGCCGGTTTCTCCTACCGCACCGGCCAAGCGCTATATGAGCTGGTTGAGGGCTATCCCGGTACCACCATGATGGTGGTGTGCCACGGCGGAGTCATCGATATCGCCATGCGGCTGTTTATGGGCCTGGGGATGAATGTGCAGTTCGTCCTATGGACCCTCAACACTTCCATCACCGAGTTTGTGACCACCGACGAGCCCGGCGTGTGGCGGCTGGTGCGATACAACGACGCCGCCCACCTGGACGGACTGCCACCCCGCACCGAGCCGGCCGAGTAGCCCGACAGCAACCGTTGGCTCGGGCTAACTGGCCAGTCATCCCACCACGACTGCTCCGGGATCGCTTGCGGAGACCTCGCCGATCACAGCGGCAGCGTGGCCTGCGGCTATCAGTCGGGCTACCGCTTCGGCGGCCGCGGCCGGTGGACAGCAAAACAGCAGGCCGCCGGAGGTCTGGGCATCGGCCAGCATGGTCAAGATCCGCTGGTTGTCTGATCCTCGCACCCACGGACGCACGTGGTCGAGGTTGCGAGCCGTTCCACCGGGGGCAAACCCTTGATCCAGCATCTCCCAGACGTCGGGGAGCAGCGGCACCTCTTCTGTTCGGATCACTGCACCAACACCGCTGGCGGTAGCCAGCTTCTGGAGGTGGCCGAGCAAGCCGAAGCCGGTGATGTCGGTGGCCGCCGTGGCCTTGGCCTCGAGGGCAGTCGAGGCGGCCTCGTCGTTCAGTCGAGTCATCTCGGCCACTCCCGCGGCGTAGGCTTCCGCCAGCCACCCGCCGGGTTCGATCGCCTCGGGCCCAGAGCGCTTGACCGCGGTGGCCAAGAGTCCAGTGCCTAGCGGCTTGGTCAGCACCAGCGACTGTCCCGGCTGGGCGCCGGCGTTGGTCAGCAAGCTCTCCTCATCGGCTTCCCCGGTGACGGCTTGGCCGTACATCGGCTCGGGTCCGTCCACCGTGTGGCCCCCGACCACTGCCCAGCCGCCGTCGGCGGCCGCCGCGGCCCCGCCCGCCAGCACATCGGTGAGAACCTCCAGCGGAAGATCCCCATGGGGCCATGCCACCAGGTTCAGTCCGAACCGGGGGGTGCCGCCCATGGCGTAGACATCCGAGGCCGCGTTTGTGGCCGCGATGCGCCCCCAAGTGTGAGGGTCGTCCACCACCGGCGCGAAGAAATCGGCGGTCGAGATCAGGGCGCGGCCTTCCCCGATGCGCCACACTGCGGCGTCATCACCGGTCTCTGTGCCCACGATCAAGTCCTCGTGGGTCGGGGTTGGCAGTGTGCGCACGACCTGCGCCAACTCGGACGGTCCGAGCTTGCCGGCTCAACCGGCGCCGTGGCTGTAGGCCGTGAGCCTCCCTGTCTTCGGGTTCACGTCTCCGACGCTACCGGGCCGTCGCTGGTTGAGGTGGGTTAGCTTTGCGGCGTGACTTCACACGAGCAAGCAGTGCGATCGATCAAGGCGCTTATGTACGTCTATGCCGAATGCGTGGACTTGGCCCGCTTCGACGAGCTTGGCGAGCTCTTCGCCCACGGAGTGCTCACCTCCACCAGCTCGGCTGATCCCGACGACGGCATGTCGGGCGATGACGTCGCCGCGTTCTACGCGGCCACCAACAAAGTCCACGGCGACGGCACACTGCGCACCCGGCATGTGGCTAGCAACGTGATCGTCGATGTTGCCGATGACGGGCAGACAGCCGCCGCCCGCTCGTACTTCGCCGTCCACCAGGGCACAGATACACTGGCCCTTCAGCCCATCGTGGCGGGCCGCTACGAAGATGACTTCTCCCTGGTCGATGGACAGTGGCGTTTCGCCCGCCGGATGGTGGTTGTCGACCAGATTGGCGACATGCGAGAGCACCTCACCTTCGACCTGTCCGAAGGAGACGTGCGCTATACCGACCATGTTGAGTCCGGATGAGCGACCCGCCGACACGCCGGGCGCCGCCGGGCTGGTATGCCGAACAGGGACAGCGCGGCTACCGATTCTGGGACGGGGAATCGTGGACTGATCCACCAGGAGTACCGGTTGGGATCCTGGGCGGGGGGAACGGCAGGCGGACTTCTCCGGGTCAGATGAGAGCGGGGCTTGCCTTTGTGGGCGCGGCGATGGCTCTGCTGATCGCCGGGCTGCTGTTGCCGTGGTCTGATTCCGGATCGCAGACGCGGGGAGTGCTAGACGGCGACATTCCGTGGTTGGTGGGCCTAGGCAGCGTGGCCGATACCTGGTTGCTGGTTCTGTTGGCCGCGGTGATGCTGTGGACCGTGCTGGTTGCAGTGCTGGCCGGCAATACCCAGATGATGTGGCTACCGGCCTTGGTGGTGGGATTGGCCGTCATGGGTTTCTGCCTTGCAGAGGGGCTGGCCATTGATGACGACTTGGACGCTGAGGGCGGCAGGGTTGGTGCGGGCCTTTTTGTAGCCTATGCCGGAGGCGCATCGGCTGCCATAGGCGGTGCGCTGCTCAGACCTGCCCGATAAAAGTGTTCAGCTAAGCGTCGTCTGCGTCGATGCCAGCGCCGTCTCCGACTAGAGGGGTGGTCTTGGCCTGGGTCAGCGGCAGTTCCACCACCATCTCGGTGAATTCGCCCGGCTCGGAGTTGACAGTGATGGTGCCGCCGTGCTCCCGGATGATGTCGTTGGACAGCGCCAGGCCCAGGCCGGTGCCTTCGTTGGTGGGCTTGGTGGTGAAGAACGGATCGAAGATCTTGGCGGCCACGTCTGGAGGAATACCGCTGCCGTTGTCCCGGACGCTGAGGATGGCGCTTTCGTCGGTGCGTCGGCTCTTCAACACCACGGTAGGGGTGTAGTCGCCCACTGTTCCGGCGTCGATCAATTCCTTTTGCTTCTTGTTGGTGGCGTAGCCGGCGTTGGCCACAAAGTTCAAGAACACTCTTCCGAGATCTTGGGGGACAACCTCCAACTGCCCCATGTCCGGGTCGAACTCTTCCTCCAACAAGACTTGGAACTCGGGATCCTGGGCTCGGGCGCTGTGGTAGGCCAGCAGTGAATGCTCGTGGATGAGATCGTTGATGTCGGTCATCTGGGTCTCGCCTCCACCCCGGCCCATCAACAGCATGTCCTGAACTATTCGATTGGCCCTCTTTCCGTGGGATTGGATGCGCTCTAGGTTGTCGTTGAGATCTTGGTTGATTTCCTCGATGAGGTCTTTGTCCTCATCGGAGAGATTGTCGATTATGTCCTCGTAGATCTCGGCCATCTCTTCCAGCAGCTCAGCCGAAGCTGCGGAGAAGTTGTTGATGAAATTGAGCGGATTGCGGATCTCGTGGGCTACGCCGGCGGTGACCTCGCCCAGCGCGGCCAACTTCTCCCGGGCCACGATCTGATCTTGGGCCTGGCTCAGCTCTTCCAGCACCTCTTGCAGCTCGTCGTTGCGCTCGCTCAACTCCTGGGCCAACTGCTCCACCAGGTTCAGCCGCTGGATTTCCAGCGCGTGGCGACGGAACACTTCTAAGGCTGACGCCATCTCGGCGATCTCGTCGCGGCCGCTGACCTCAATCTCCTCTTCCAAGTCGCCCTTGGCCAGGGTCCGCATGCGACCGGAGAGCCGTCCGATCCGGCGCAAGAGGACCCGCCCGACGAAGAGCCAGCTGATCAGCCCCGCTCCAATGACGCCGATGACGCTGATTATCACCAAGAGGATGCGGGCCGTGTTGATGGTTTGCGCTGAATTTTCAGTGGCCTGGTCGGCCCCAGCCTGGGCTGTTTGGACGATGGCGTGGACCTCGTCGAGGAGATCCACGGCCAGCGCCTGGTTCTCGGCCAGCAGCCTGTCTTGGCGCGCAATGATCTCCAAGCGGTCTACCGATACCTGAAATGCACTCTCGTCGTCCTTCCCCAGAGCCAAGAGATCATTGACTGCCGGCTCCAGCCCCGGAACCATTTCCGATTCGGCAATGGCGGAGAGGCTGATCTGGATTCGGTCATCAACCGACTCGAAGCTCTCAGTCAGCGGCTCGACAAAGGCAACCTCAGAGGCGATAAGGGCGCTGCCCATGAGTTCGGAGGCTTGGGCGACGTCGGCCTGGAGGGCATTGAGATGTCGGTAAAGGAGCAACTCGCCTCCCGATGTGCGGGTCATAGGGTCAATCGGGTCGGATACCCGATCTCGATAGCCAGTGACCTGGAAGAACAGCTGGTCGTCGATGGCGGGGAGGATGATGCTGTTGGCGGCATCGGACAGAGTTGGAATCTCGACCTGAAGCTGCTCGATCTTTCGGGTCAGGCTGTAGAAGTGGGGCATATCGGCCGTGATGGTGGTGATGTTCTTCTCCAACTCATCGGCGGCCGCGGAGATTTCCTGAACGTGGATATCAGCCGGATTTGCTTGGGCGAGCGGTCTGAAATGGTCGTTGAATTCCCGCTGGGCGGTGGCTACCTCGGCAGAAATGGTGGTGAATTGGTTAGAAGGTGCGGTGGTGAGCCGAGGGGCGGCTGCAACGAGGGCGTTGCTGAACTCAGCCAGCCCGAACGCACCGGCCAGCTCGGGCACGCTCTCCTCGCTCACCCGTCTTTGGCTGTCGTCCACATTGGAGAAGGAGATCCAACTCACAACGCTGGCCACAATGGTGAGCACCACCGTTCCAAAGATCCCGGCGTACAGCTGGGTGGAGATCCGGCGATGGACCGCGGGCCGCTGGGCGCCAGTCGTGCTGGCGGTGGGTTCGAGGCCCTGCGGGGTGGCTGACTCGGTCACGAGCTGGCGTCTCCCATCGAGGCCTCCGACCGGTAATTGCCGTTGGCATCGATCACGGTCAAAAAGACGGCGTCAGAGCCTTGATTGTCCACGGCACGGTTGTCTTCAGCACCGAAGTCCAGGACGAACCCGTCGACGTCGAACTGGCCGGCACCCAAGATGTTTTCCAAGAAGCAGCCGCGGTTGAGAATGACACCGCATGCCTCCAAACCGGAGATGGCCAAACGGCCGGCGATGTAGCCCTCCAAGGACACGAACCCCGGTTCAGCCGTTGGGTCGTATGCCTCCAAGGCCGCGGTATAGGAGGCCACTACGGGAATCGACAGGTCGGTGGGAAAGGGAATCACCTGGGTGACGTACACGCCCTCGCCGCCCGATCCCAACTCATCGGCCAGCGCGTTGCTTCCCACAAAGGAAACCGTCATGAAGATGGGATCGAAGTCGATGTGGCGGGCCCAGGAGATGAGGGCGGCGACCGGCTGATAGGCGCCGATCAGGATCACGGCTTCGGGGTTGCCCAGCCTCAGGTCGAGCAGCCCCGACTTCACCGCAGTGGTGTTGCGGGGATACACACCGGTGGCCACCAGGCTCATCCCCCGGCGTTCTAGCGCGGCCAGCGCTCCGTTGTAACCGGCCCGTCCGAAGGAGTCGTCTTGGAACATGACCGCGATTCGGGTGACGCCCAAGTCCGTGGTGAGCCGCTCGACCATTTCCTCGGTCTCCTGGGCGTAAGAGGCCCGGAGGTTGATGATGTTGTCCCAATGGTCGTCTCTGAGGAAGCCGGCCCCAGTGAACGGAGCGACATAGGGGATGCCCGCTTCGGCTGCCACTGGAGTGGCCGAACGCGATGTGGGCGTGCCCACCGCGCCGATGAGCGAGAAGACCTGCTCCTCGTTGATCAATGCCTGGGTGTTGGTGATGGCTGCCTCGGGTTCGTAGGCGTCGTCTCGAGTCACGAGCTCCAATATTCGCCCGTGTACGCCGCCGTTTCGGTTGGCCTCTGCGAACGCCGCCATGATGCCCAGGTTCATGTTGATGCCCAGCTCTTGGGCGGGACCGCTGAACGCCGCCGACTGTCCGAACACCACCCGGCCGTCGAACACCCCCGGCACTCCTGTGCTTGCCGCGCCATTTTGGGCTGGTCCAGCAGTCGGGGTGGCGGTTGGCTGGAGCTGTGCGGGATCGGTGGCATTGGATCCGCAGCCTGACAGCACTGCGGCGAGTACAACGGTTGCCAGGCCGGCGAACCGCACTTTGCGCAGGATTCTCAGTGCCGAATCCCTCACGACTCGGGGCGTACGACGAGCTTTAGGTGGTTGCGGTCGTTTTCCCGGCGATACTCCAGATCCTCGCCCATAGTTCGAACGAGATAGACCCCCAACCCACCGATGGGGCGCTCGTTCAGGGGAAGGGTGACATCGGGTTCGGGGGCGTCGGTAAGCGGGTTGAAGGGCGATCCGTCATCGACGAGGCGGATCGTTAGGGCGTGTTCCTTGGATTCCAATTCGAGGTCGATTTCTGTGAGACCGCTCGTGTCGCCGTGGGTCAAGGTGTTGAGCACCAACTCTTCCAGAATCAAGTTGGCATGCATGGTCAGGGTTATCGGCCAATCATCTGCCTCGGCCATCTCATTCAACAGGTCTTCGATCATCGGCAAAACGTCGGAGGGGTGGCCTTGCTTCGGAGGGTGGGATAGATGCAGCGATCGTTGCATTTCAGCGGCTTCGTGTGGCGGTCTGAAAGCGGGTAGTGACAATCATGAGGGGCGCCGCAGGGTGAGACAGGTGATGTCGTCAGACTGAGGGGCATCACCAGCGAAGTTCCGCACGTACTCGAAGACCGTCTCGTTGGCCGCGGTGGCGTTTTCGGGCGGTTTGCCTTCGAACACCTCCGTCAACCGTCCCAAGCCAAATTGCTGGTTGTCGGCGTTCATGGCCTCGGTCACGCCGTCGGTGAACAGCACCACGGTGTCGCCTGGTTCCAATGTGACCGACTCCTGGGTGTAGACGACATCGGCGGCGATGCCCAGCGCGATTCCCTTGGTGAGCGGCAATTCGGTAACTGCGCCGTCTGCGCTTACCAGCATCGGGGGATCGTGGCCGGCGATGGAGTAGGTGAGCAATCCGGTTTCCGGATTGAACAGGGCGTAGATCAGCGTGACGAACATGAAGGTGGGGTTGTCTTGCTGGAGCTGGTTGTTTACTTCGGCGAGCACCATCCGCGGCTCGCGAACGCCGATGGCGGCCCCCTTGAGCGCAGTCCGGCTTGACATCATGAACATCGACGCAGGGATGCCCTTGTCGGACACATCGGCTACAACGAGCCCAACCTCGTTGTCGAGCTTGAAGTAGTCGTAGAAGTCGCCGCCCACGTTGCGGGCCGGTTCCATGTTGGCCGATACCTCGCATCCATCTGTCTCCGGGGGAATAGCAGGCAGGATGGACTGCTGGAGTTGGCTGGCGATGCTCAGCTCATTTTGAAGGGCCACGAGCTGGTCGCGCGATGCCAGCGCTTCCCGCCATTCGGCCAAATGATCCAAGGTGCGGGCGATGGTGATCTTCAGGTCGTCGAAGTCGATGGGCTTGGTGACGAAGTCGAACGCTCCCCGGTTCATGGCGGTGCGGATGTTGTCCATGTCGCCGTAGGCCGAGACGATCACCGCCCGGAGATTGGGGTCGACGTCGGGAAGCTGCTGGAGCAGGGTGAGGCCGTCCATCTTGGGCATGTTGATATCGGACAGGACCATGTCGATGGTCGGATCGGCGTTGAGCTTTTCCAGGGCATCCACTCCGTCGCAAGCGAATACGAACTCGTACTCCTTGGAACGGATTTGCCGCCGCATCCGCTGAAGGACCAGAGGTTCAAGATCCGGTTCGTCGTCGACGACCAGGATCTTGTAGGTGTCGGTCAAGGGTTTACCCCTGTTTGGCGTCGTCTACCGATGGAAAAACGTTGATGATCTGATCAAAGCCACTGATACGGAACACGTCGCCTACCGCTTCGGTCAATGAGCAGATGCTGAAGGACTTGTTCTGCTTGTCGAGGTTCTGAGCTGCCATGAGCAGCACACGGAGGCCCGCGCTGCTGATGTACTCAAGGCCGCCAAGATCCAGGATGATCCGCTGGTCGCCAGGATCGAACATTCCTTGCAGGGACTCCAGAAAATCCGACGCATTGGATCCGTCTACCCGGCCTGAAGCGGTGACGACCAGCGTGTCGCCGGAGCGGTCGTGGCTGAATTCCATAGTTGGGCCTCTCTAGTTGGGTTCTGTCTCGGATCATTCTGTCAGCCGGAATCATACACATTCCAATGGGCTGAGGGATCGGGAGATGCCGATTCAGTTGCAGTCAGCACTGAGTGCCGGGCGGGTCGGGGAGTCAGCGGGGCTGGGAGAGGATGAGCGCACTGGTGGGTACCGCAGTTCCCGCGGTAGCCAGCACGTTTTCCACGTTGTCGATCTGGTTCACCGAGGTGCCCCGAATCTGTCGTACCCCCTCGGCAATGCCGTTGAGGCCGTGGATGTAGGCCTCGCCGAGCTGGCCCCCGTTGGTGTTGATGGGCAGTCGCCCGTCTCGCTCGAGGTGGCCGTCGCGGATGAAGTCCTTGGCCTCGCCCCGATCGCAGAATCCGAACTCTTCGAGCTGGGGGAGCACCAGCGGGGTGAAGTGGTCGTAGATGATGGCGGTCTGGATGTCGCCAGCCGACAGCCCGCTCGACTGATAGAGCTGGCGAGCGCACAACTCCATCTCGGGTATGCCGGTGATGCTGTCCCGGTAGTAGCTCTTCATCATGTGCTGGTCTTCGGCGACGCCCTGGGCGGCTGAGGCGATAACTGCTGGCTTCTGCTGGAGGTCTTTGGCTCGCTCGGCGGTGGTCACCAGCAAGGCCTGGGCCCCGTCGGTTTCCTGGCAGCAGTCCAGCAGGCGCAGCGGTTCCACGATCCAACGGCTGTTCTGGTGGTCTTCCAGGGTGATGGGCCGCTGGAAGAAGTGGGCGTAGGGGTTGGTGGCCGCGAAAGTCCGGTCGACCACCGACACCCGACCGAAGTCCTCGGTGGTGGCGCCGTACTCGTGCATGTAGCGGGTGGCGAACATGGCCACCCAGGAGGCCGGGGTGACCAGCCCGAAGGGCGAGCTCCACGAGAAGCTGACTTCTGACGCTTCGGCGCCGGCCGGCCGGTCCTGCACCCCGGCACCGAAGCGGTGCCAGGAGCGCTCGTTGAAAGCCCGATAGCACAGCACATAGTCGGCCGCACCGGAGTAGAGGGCCTGGCAGGCCACTGCGATCACCCCGCAGGCCGCTCCGCCGCCGTGGTGGACCATGGAGAAGTGGGTCAGCTCTTCGATGCCCAGGTTTCGGGCCACCTCGATTTCGGGGTTCTGCTCGGCTGAGTAGGTCACGAAGCCGTTGACTTTTTCAGGTGGCAGCCCGGCGTCCTCGCAGGCGGCCAGGCAGGCTTCCACCGCCTGGTCCATCGGGGTGCGGCCCGAGTCCTTGGTGAACGGGGTGGCACCGATTCCGGCAACGGCGCATTCGTAGGCGTATTTCAGGCTCATCGCGTCCTCCTACGCTCTGGGCAGGGCCAGGTCGGCGGTTCCGGTCACATGGGGACCCCGGCTGTTCTGGCCCCGAAATGACACCTCGGCGATGGCCTCGCCGTCGGCCTCCCGCTTGGCGGTGACCGATCCCGACATGGTCATGCAGTCGTAGGGGTAGTTGGGGGCGCCGAGGCGGATCTTCAGGTTCTTGAAAACGGCGTCCGGTCCGGCCCAGTCGCTGATGTAGCGGGCCGAGAGGCCGCTGGACGTGAGGATGTTCATGAAGATGTCCTCGGAGCCCTTCTTGAGGGCCATGTCCCGGTCGTGATGGACATCTTGGTAGTCGCGTGAGGCGATGGCAGTGGAAACGATCAGCGTGGGGGTGAGGGGAATCGGGCACAGCGGCAGTTCGTCGCCCACGCTCACCTCGTCGAAGGTCAGCGTGGTTGCGCTTCGGGCCACCCGGGCGGGTCGGAATACCGGAATGCTCACATCATCGTGGGTCTGCATGTGCCAGGCCTGAAGCGGCATGCCCACCTTGAGCTGATCGGCGTCGCAGTCGGTGATGTTGGTGACGAGGCGGACACCCTCTTCCAGCTCCACCAGCCCGATGTTCAGCGGGTAGTCGAAGGAGGGCACCCGAGGGTGATGGGCCACCACGTATGAGTACAGCGTGCCCTTCCCGGATGCAGTGGTGTAATCCATGTCGGTGGCGCCGCAGGCCGGGCAGCGGTTGCCGGGCGGGTGTTGGAGGCGCCCGCACTTGAGGCACTGCTGAATGCGCAGCTCCCCGACTCGGCTGCCCTGCCAGAAGAAGTCGGTGTCCTGGTTGCGGCTGGGGCGAGGGCGGGGCGGACGCTCGGTGCCGGAGTTGCCGTCGCCCCCGGAATTGGCGGTTCGCCCGGTGCCGGGGCGGAATTTGAGGATGCGGAAGAACATGGAGCCGACGTGGTTGCCGTGCTGGTCGTGGTATTCGGTCTCGGTGGTGACGAAATGGCCGATGCCTAGAGCGGTCTGCTTCTCATCGGACACGTCTACCAGCTTGACGACGCCGGTGAGATGGTCGCCCAACTTGAGATAGCGGTGATAGACGTGTTCGCAGTTGGTGGCCACCACTCCGACATAGCCGGCTTCGTCCAGCATGGCGTACACCCCGGAAGCAGGATCTTTGGGGTCGTTGACCCGGGGGATCAGGCCGATCATGGTCCAGGCGTTGAGCATGGACGCAGGGGCGACGATCTCACCATGAGGACCTTGGCTGGCGGTGTCGGGGTCGGTGTAGAGGGGGTTGGCGTCCTCCATGGCATCGCACCAGTGGCGGATCATGGGCTGGTTGACCGGGTCCCGAGCGATAGTCGGAGTGCCGGTATTCCCGACCTCCTTTCGGAGCTTGGCGACGAACGCTTCCTTCTGCTCGTCGGTCATCTCATCGCTCATGTGCTTTCCCTTCGACCGCAGCGGACGTTATCGCGCCTGGCATTTAGGGCAGAAAGTGAGGGTGCGGGCGTCGTAGGTGCGGTGTTGGAGTGGAGAGGCGCAGCGCAGGCAGGGATGGCCGGAGCGGCCGTAGCAGGCCAGCGCGTTCTGGTGGCTGCCCTCACCCCCATCGGCGTTGCGGTAGTCCCGCAGGGTGGTGCCACCGTTGGCCAGCCCGGCTCTGAGCACCTCCACGAGCGCGGCGTGGAGGCTGGTGGCGGCCGATCGGCTGATCTGACGCTTGGCCGGATGGATGCCGGCCATCCACAACGCCTCGGTTCCGTAGATGTTGCCGACACCGGCCACTGGGCGTTGGCTGAGGAGCTGGGTGGGGATTCGGCGGCGGCTGTTGCGGAGGGCGCGGTAGAAGCCATCTGGGGTGAATTCGGGGCTCAGGGCGTCGGGGCCTTGGGCGGCCAGCGTGGGAATCGTGTCGTATTGGCCGGCGGGTACGCAGCGGATTCGGCCGAAACGGCGGACGTCCCGGTAGGCCAGGTATTCGCTGTCGTCGAGTTGCCACCAGGCCCGGATGTAGGGGTCGTCGGGGGTGTCGGGGGTTATGGTTAGGGAGCCGGTCATGCCCAAGTGAATGATGAGCTCCCGACCGTCGTCCAGGCTTGTAATGAGGTATTTGCCTTTGCGGCTGAGAGTCTGGATCGTGGTGCCAATGGCTTCTTTGGCAGGGGTAAATTTCTCTGATTCGTGGGAGTGGGCGTCCTGGACGCGGCGGCCTTGAAGTCGGGGTGCCAGTTGGCGGCGGATGGTTTCGACTTCGGGCAGTTCGGGCATTTCGTCAGCGGGACCTGAGGGCGGTGCGGGCGATTTCGAGGTCGTCGGGGTTGGTGACCCCGATCCAGGTTTCGTCGGTGGTGACTACACGGACGGTGAGAGCGCCTTTCTCCATTTCTTCTGCGACGGCGTGGGGGAGGAGGTATTCGGCCGAGGGGTTGTCGCCGTGTTCGTCGAGGAATCGACCGAAGCCCTCCCGCAACACGTCCAAGAACATCGGGGAGAACGCCCATAGGTTCATGGACACGATGGTGCCTTCGGAGAAGGCGTTGTCGGCACGGGAGATGCCTTCTTGTTCGACGATGCCGACAAGGCGGTCGCCCTCAACCTGGCACACGCCGCGGGTCACGGTGCCCTCGGCTGGCAAGGTGTGGTTTAGGTGGTAGCCGCACAGCCAGGCCTGGTTGTCGGCCATCCCCTCCATGGCGTGGGCGAGGGCGGCATATGCAGTAGGGCCGTAGTAGTCGTCGGCGTTGCACACCATGAACGGACCGGATACCGCTTCGGCGGCCGATAGCACGGCATGGGCGGTGCCCCACGGTTTGGGGCGGGACGGGCCGTGCGCGTCTTGGCGCACATAGGCCACATCGAGACTGTCGGGCAGCCCACCACGAATCTCGAAGTGCCGTTGGACGTCGGCTTCGATATCGCTGCGCACGATGAGGACAACCCGATTGGCCCCCGCGGCCCGGGCGTCGGCGATGGCGAAGTCCAAGAACGCCTCCCCGTTGGGCCCCACCTGGGCCAGTTGCTTGGTGCCGCCGAATCGCAACCCCAGCCCCGCAGCCATCACCACCAACGTGAACATCGCTCCTCTTCCTATCAGGCCGCAGTGTCGGCCAGCCTCCGGTGGACTTCATCTTGGGCTGCGGCGAGCCTGTCGCCAGCGATGACAACCTCTGTCGCCTCCTGGCCTTGGCGGGCGAACACCAGCACGCAGCGGTTCACCTCTTCGCCCACTGCCTGTTCCACCGCAAGGGAATAGGCCGCCACTTGGAGCTCGTAGCGGTCCACTTTGGCTTCTAGGACATCGTCATCGTGAATGTCGTCGGTCTTGTAGTCCACCACCACCAGGCCCTCTGGAGCCCGGTACAGCAGGTCGATATATCCCTCCACCACGGTGTCATCCACCGGGGCGGCCACAAAGATCTCTTTCCAATGATCGTTGGCGGCCGCTTCTTGCACGGTGTCGGATTCCAAGGTCGATTGGGCTAGGGCGCGGACGGTTCTGGTGTGCTGCGAGATGCCCTCGGCCTCCGCTTGGGCCGCAGCCACCGGGCCGAAGCTGTCGGGATCGACGTCCAAGTCCACCGTTTGCAGCACACCGTGGACCGCGCTGCCAATCTGGGTGCCAGCCCGGCCTTTGCGCGACGGCGACCGTCCGTCGTCCCCGTCAGTTGGTCCGTCCTTGACTAGGCCGGGGAGTTGATCAACATCCTCATCTTCGGTCTCTATCCAGGCGATTCTTGAGACGCTCATGGTTGACGGCCTTTTCGCGTTGGCCATGAATGCTCCGCGCTCGCTCTTCCAGTCTGTGAACGTTGCCATGACCGGTAGGTCAGACCCCTCAGAGGTCGTTGGCTCGGGTGCCTCATCTGCTTCGGGCAGCCCGTCTTCCTCGGGCGGGGAAACCGCCTCGGGCAGCCATCCTGCTTCAGGTAGCCAGGCGGCGTTGTCCGCCACCATCTCGGCCATCGACGGCATTGCCTTGCTGCCCTCGCTTCGTTCTATGCGATGGGCCGACACCACCAGGTGGTCCATCGCTCGGGTGAGGGCCACGTAGAGCAGGCGTACCCTTTCGGCGTACTCCATTTCCTCCTCATGGTCTTGATGGTCGGCGAACGACTTGGTCCGCAAGAGGTTGTTGAAACGCACGCCGAAGCCACCTTCAGCAGGCCACATCACCTGGGCCGACATGGGGCGGCTCCGGGCGTAGGTTCCCGACAGGATGACGATGGGGAACTCCCGGCCCTTGGCGGCGTGAATGGTGGTAATGCGCACCGCGTCGTCGTCGGTTTCCGACAAGATGACGTCGGATTCTCTGGTCCGCTCTCCGATCTTTCGCTCCACCCAGGCGACGAATTCCCGCAATCCCCGTCCGCCGGACTCTTCGAATTGGCGAGCCTGGTCGATAACCACGTTGAGGCTGCGCCACACATCCCGGTCACGGTGGTGGCCGAAGCAGCTCGACTCCATCAGCCGTCGCTGCCGCACGATGCGCTCGAGAACCTGGCTGGGATTCAGCCAGCGAGCTTCGGTGTGCAGTTTGGCCAGCCATGACATGGCCTCGCCCACTGGGTGACCGCTGGGGAGCTGTTGGGGCGTATCCGCTGTGTAGTTCCACTGGCCCCTATAGGCCACCTTGTAGGTGAAGAGGTCATCGTCGCCGCAACCGAAGGCAGGGGATCGCAGGGCATTCAGCAGGGCGACCTGGTCGGTGGGATCGGCCAGCGCTCTCACCGTTGCCATCACCTCCCGGATGATCTGGCTGGTCCATATCAGTGAGCCCGCTTCGATCCGGTAGGGAATGCCATGGCCCTCCAATGCCTGTTCAAGCTGGGGGAGTGAGGTGCGGGTGGGCAGGAGGATGCAGATGTCCTCCAGCCGGGCCGGCCGCCAGCGTTGGCGCTTCTCCTCGTCCATACCGTCCCCCACCGACCAGCCTTTGCCGACCGCGGTCAAGATAGCCTGGGCTACCTCTTGGGCCTCGACCACGCGCAGGCCGCGGGTGCTGGCTGTTCTGGGATGCTCCCGGTTGAGCACCGCCACCGCAGGCCCGTTCGGGGGTTGCTTCCGAACAGGCTCGAGAGCCTGATAGTTGGGCTGGACGTGCTGCTCTGAGGGGCTGGGTGGGGCCATGAACTCCTCGAACAGGGCATTGATCCAATCCAGGACGGGCTTGACTGACCGGAAATTGCGGGTGAGCGACTTTCGATCCGCGGTTTGGGCTTGTCCTGCTTGTGTGTACAGGGCGATATCGGCTCGGCGGAACCTATAGATCGACTGTTTGGGATCGCCCACAAAGAAGAGCCGCCCCGCCTCGTCCTGCAACTCGGACCAGTGTTGGTGGTCGCCAGACGGCGTGGCGATGAGCTTGGCCACCTCAATCTGGATGGGGTCGGTGTCTTGGAACTCGTCGAGCAGCAGTCGCTGATAGCGCCCGGCCAGCGCCTGTCTGACCTCTTGACCGTACTGAGGGTGTCGCAGTAAATTCCGGGCCAGAACCAGTAGGTCGTGATACTCCAACACCCCCAGGCGACGGCGGTCTTCGGCGGCTTCGAGGGTGAATGCCGCCAGCACCAGGGTCAGCCGCTCGATCAGCACATCGGCCACATGCGCTCGGAGGTCCTTGATGGCGTTGCCTAGCTCTCGCAGTTGGGTGGCCACTACTGGCAATGAAGGGTCGCCGCTCTCCTCATCGGGCCAGTTGCCCTTTTGACCCGCCTTGGTGAAGCTCAGCCCGGGAACAAACAGCAAACGCAAGATCTGGTCGGGGTCTCCCGCCGCCCCCCGCAGCAATTCGGCCCGCTCGGCGATGGCGTCGAGCTTGGGCAGCATTCGGTCGGTGGGGTCTGTGCAATACATCGACAGGGTGGCCACCTCGCCGAACCAGATGGGGAATCCGCTGACGTCGGGAAGGCCAATCGGGCCGGTGGGAGGCGGTTGTTTCCCCATTTCTCGTGCGGCCAGGTCCCAGTTGTTGTCGAGGATTCGAGCCAGATCCCGAAGATGTCCCATGTTGAGGCCCAAGATTCGGGCCAGAAGCAAGGCGTGCTCCTGCTCGGAGCTGTGCAGCAACCAGCTCTGGAACTCCACCCACCGGTCTTCGAACGCCTCGGTTGGGCTCACCTCGAGGCGAGGAGGCAATCCGGCCTCGATGGCGTGCTGAGACAAGATGCGCAGCGCGAACCCATGGAGGGTGGTGATGGCCGCGCCGTCAAGCTGGTCGAGGGCCTCGGTGTGGGCGCCCGACTCGGAGAGCTTCTCGCGCAGGCGATTCTTCAGCTCAGCGGCGGCCTTCTCGGTGAACGTGATGGCCGCGATGTTCTCCATGGCCACTCCGGTGTTGAGTAGGGAGAGCACTCTGGCGACCAGCGCGGTGGTCTTGCCCGATCCGGCCCCGGCCTCCACAAATAGGGTCGAGTCGAGTTCGGCCTCGATGGCATCCCGGTCGGCTTGGTCGTTCTTGGTGGGTGCCATGATCAATTCGCCTCGAACTCGAATCCATGGGGCGCCTCGGCCAGGTGCCGATAGCTGGCTAGATCGCCTCGATCCTGCATGTTCTCCCAGGCCCGGCGGCGCTCTTGGGTGCCGAGCCGGTCGGTGTTGCAGTAGTCGCAGTACTGGCTGTACGGCCCCTCGGTGCGGTCTGGCTGGGGTCGGTCGCAGAACACGCCGTCCTCGATGCCGTCGGCGATGGTGTCCACCACCGTGCGGAAACGGTCCATCACCCGGGGGCTCAGCCGGTAGCCGTAGGCCTTGAACTGCTGGTCGCTGGTGACAAACCAATACTGGGACGTAACTGGGGCATCGGGGTCGTCGATGTGGGCCTGGGCTGCCAGCCCGTACACCGGAAGCTGGAGCCGGGTGCCTCGCAGGACGGGGTCAAAGTTCCGGCTGTTTCCGTCCAAGTCTTTGTAGGGGTCGGCTCTGCCGGTCTTGTAGTCGGTAACCACCAGCGTGTTGCTCCCACCTTGGTCCACCCGGTCGGCTCGACCTCGGAACCGCACTGTCCGACCGCTGGGTAGCGGGACGGCCACCGCCTCCAATTCGCCGTCGGGCATTCCGAAGGCCAACTCGCTGGCCGCGGCGGTCACACCACGCAGGCGGCGCTGGTCATCGTCTTCCGACAAGAAGCGCTCCAAATCGGTCATGATCCGGCGCCGGTCGTGGTGCCAGAACACCGGGGTGCCGGTCAGCCCTTGCGCTTCAGCCTGGTCGCACAACTCCGTTCCTATCTCGAGGAGACGCTGGCGCTGCTCTTCGCTCCACCGCTGGCCTGGGGCCGGCACCTGGCCGTTCTCGATCTGCTCGCCCACAAATATGTCCAGGGCGTCGTGAATCAGCGAGCCCCTTTCCAACGCGGAGATCTGAAGCAACTCTTCGGGCTGTTCGAACGTCTGCACCCGCAAGACGTGCTGGAAGAAGTAGCGCATCGGGCAGTCGGCCCAGGTTTCCAGCCTGGTGGGCGATACCACGTCTTCGGTCAGGTCGGCGACTTTGAGGCCGGACAGATTGCCGTCGAAGCGGGTGAAATGGTCTGAGGCCCGGGCGACCACCAACTCGGCCCCTCGGGCCAGAACCAGGTCGTCGTCGGGCAGTACGCCAACGGATCGACCCGGCTGACCAACGGCCTTCAGCCGGAACTCTTGAGCAGTGGCCGGGAAATCGGCGTGGAGCACCCTGCCCGACAGGGAGGGGACGTGCTCAAACCAGCTGGCGGTTTCATCGTCGGCCAGGCTCTCCAGATTGGTGCTGTCCATAGCGCGCCCTGCCTGTGCTGTGGCGGTGTCCAGCAGCCAGCGGGACGGGTGCTGCTCACACGCCCGCCGAGCGTCGCCTCGGGCGTACACCAGGGTGCCGATCTCGGCTGAGGCCAGCGCGGCCAGAAGATGGCGATGCTGATCGTCCATCCGGTCGGAGAGCAGGGCGAGATCATCGCTGGCGGCCTTGCGCTCCCGGTCGGGCAGCAGCGGATCGTCGGAGGGGCTGTGGGGGAATGTCCCTTCGGCCATGTTGATCACGATCACTCGATCCAGCTCCATCCCCAGCGAGGCGCCGATCTCCTCGGTGAGCACCCCATGGCCGACTCGGCCAACACGACCGGTGGGTGTACCTAACTCCGAGACCAGGGTGTGCCGGAACGTGGCCGATCGGGGACGGCGGTCAATCTCGTCCAGATTGGCCAAGCGGTCGAGGATCCCTTCGATTTTGCTGGCGGCGTCCTGCTCGGATTCGGGCCAGGGCTGTCGGGCTTCCTTGTCACCCAGATAGGTGTTGATCAGCCCCTTGATCCATCCACACCAGTCTCTCCAGGTGGTCGGTTCCGGCTCAGGAGACAAGTCGTCGATGAGCCGGACCATGAACCGGGCCAGAGACTCGGCATGGCCGGCCTCTCGCCTACGCCTCTCAACCCGTGCGTCCACTCTGTCGGGATCGCGCTGTTCTTGCTGGGCGACCTTTTGCTGCTCGTCGGCGTATCGGTTGAGCCGCATCTCCCACTGCTCGGCACCCCGAGCCACTCCGGCCTGGCGCGACACCCGCTCCCACGCCATCACCAGATCGGTGGCCAGCGAGGGCTGCTCTTCTGTGGCCTGTTTGCGAGGCACGGTTGTCGATGCCACCGACAGCAGGGCGAACACCTCGTCTCGGCGGAAGTCGCGGCTTTCCAGGTTCAGCAGGGCAATGAGCCCTCGGCCGGCCAGCGAGTCGGCCAGGGTGCGCCCGCTCGGGCCGTTGTATTCGATGCCAGCGGCATCGAATTGGTCGTGAAGCTGGCGGATCACAGGTTCGCCGCCGCCGCACAGCACGGCGATCCGGCTCAGGGGGATGCCGTCTCGGGCCGCATGCACCACCTCTCGTACCGCAACCCGGACTTCTTCGTCGGCGCTCGCCGTGCTGATGATCCGCTGGCCGTGCGGCGGACTGATCTCGGGCCCAGAACCGAGACTGGCCCCCATGGAGTCGACCGACTTTGCCACCGCGCCATCGGCCCTCTCATTTCCGGTGAGCCCGGCGATCACTGCCACCGGGGTCGCCTCAGACAAAGCGGCGATCATCAGCCCCTGTGATCGAGTAATCCGCTGGGGCAGATGAATGATCACCGGTCCGAACTCTTGGAGGATGTCGCTGAAAGATCCCGACTCCAGGGCGTTGACGGCCAGATCGCTCAGATCGTGGCCGTCGTACCACTTCGACTTCAGCTCGTCTCTGACCTGGTGGCAGATGCGGACCACATCATCGGCTCGGCGACCTTGCGACGCCAGCGTGTCGAGCTGATCTTCGGACAGCTCCCGCAGGTCGCGGTAAGACCGCGCCAAGGCCTGTTCGGTGGCGGGGTGGCGGGCTGATCTGCGGAACAGGCCGGGGTCGGTGTTCAACACGCTGCGCACGGTGGCGCTGAGCACCGGACCAGAAAGCGGTTTGCGCTCAAACTCCATCGCCATCTGCCGTCCGGCCAAGCGTTCGGCCAGGTCGAAGAGCTTGAGGAAATTTACCGCAGCAATCCCCCGGCCCGTGGCCCCCAAAGCCCTTCGAACTGCCAACCCAGCGATATTGGTGGGAACCACGACCGTGACCGGTGCCAGCGGGTCGCCGTTTTTGACCGCGGTGATCTGCTCGCCCAACCGCTCAGTGGCGGGCGGCCCATACGGGGTGCAGATCACTTCGATGCCCACGGCCAAGACTCTAGAGACCCCCAGTGACTGTTCCTCAGGTCTGGTGCTTCAACGGGCGTCGATTTCCTGTCGGGGGTCGACCTCGACCACCCGAAATGGCGGTTGTCGGGTCTCGTGGCTGCGGGTAGGGTGCAGACACCACGTGTGGGCGGTGTGTCGGTCCTCCTTTGAGATTTCTTGATGGGAGAGGCTGGGTATGCTTGTGGATGAAGCGAGGCGTTTGGCGTTGCTGAGCCGTTTGAGCGAGGTGCTGGGTGAGGAGGAGGCGAGAACGTTGATCGAGTGTCTGCCTCCTGTGCGCTGGGAACATCTCGCCACCAAAGACGACGTGAGGGCGAGCGAAGAACGGATTCGCACCGAGATGAACGGCAAATTCGCCCTGGTCGACGCAGAATTTGCCAGGGTTCACACCCGCATCGACGGACTAGAGCACAAGATGGACGCCGGATTCGAGAGCCTGCGAGGCGAGTTGGCGGAGATCCGAGGCGAGGTCGCGGAGGTCCGAGGCGAGGTCGCGGAGGTCCGAGGCGAGGTCGCGGAGGTCCGAGGCGAGGTCGCGGAGGTCCGAGGCGAGGTCGCGGAGGTCCGAGGCGAGGTCGCGGAGGTCCGAGGCGAGGTCGCGTTTCAGATGGCCAAGCTGACCCGGACGATGGTGTTCATCATGTCGGGGTTCATGTTGACGATCTGGGGCACGATGTTTGGCATCGGGCTGACGTAGCTGCCCTTCGGGTGAGTAGCGGGCTCCATCCGCTGCCGGTCAGATGGCTTCGGCGTACACGGCGTAGAGGGGGTCGCCGGGTGTGCCCGGGGGGATGCACTGCTTGATCACCGGCTCGGCCTATCCGTCGGCGGCTTCGAAATAGCGGCGGACGACTTCTAGGTGTCCTTCGTCGTCGGCGTATAGCCAGCCTCGAATGGCTTTGGTGGGGAAGCACCGATTGGAGAACGTGACCACAAACAGGCCGCCGGGGCTCAGCACGCGGGACACGTCGGTGAACACCTCCACTGGTCTGGTGAGGTAGTCAACCGAGACGCAGCAGGTGACGGCGTCGAAGGAGTCGTCGTCGAAGGGGAGTCGCGGGGTGTCGTTGAGGTCGTGAATGAGCCATTCGTGGGCCAGGGGGTTGGCAGCCAGTTCGACCTCGTTCATTCCCAGGGCCACCAGCCGGTCTGGGGGGTGGGTGAAGTGTGAGATCCACGACGACATCAGATCGAGTACTTCTCCGGTGAGGCCCAACTCTCGGTACAGGGCACCGACGGCGGCGGTGGCTTGGTCGTCTATGTGGGTGACCAGGCGGGGTGGTGAGTAGAAGAGGTGGTCGGGGCTGGGATCAGCCCGATCGAAGAAGCCCGGTGGGAACACGAGGTGCTGAGCGTAGACGCACAATGAGCGACAGGTGATGGAGGGGCTTAGCCTGGTCGGGTGAGCGAGTTGGATCGTGAGCTGCTGGCGTGGGTGAAAGAGTGCTGCGGCCAGGCGGTTGTTGATGCGGTTCGCATTCCGGGGGGTGCTTCCCGCCAGGCGTGGGTGGTGACGCTGGATGGAGGGGAGCAGATGTTCTTGCGTATGGACGCCGGAACATCGGCGCTCTCCTCGGTGGGCTACGACCTAGGTCGCGAGGCCGAGGTGTATCGGTGGCTGACCGACAAGCCGGTACGGGCCGCTGGATTCCGAGGGGTCAGCCCCGATGGGCGGGCGCTGCTGTTGGACTTTGTAGAGGGAACGCCGGGTCCGCTGGACGATTCTGCTCTGGCCAAGGACTTCATGGAGCAGGTCAACGCCCTCCATGCTCTTGACCCACCGGCCGATCTGGCCCATGACGACCTGGCCCTAGGCGAAATGAAATTGTGGACTCGGCTCTATCGGGATCATTGCCCTGAGCCCGATCCGCTTATCGATCTGGGTTTGCGCCAACTGGCCGGGATGGCACCCCCACCCCCTGAGCGAGCAGTGCTGGTCCACGGTGATCTGGGGCCGGGCAATGTGCTGCACGACGGTATACGGGTGACGGGGCTGTGCGACTGGGAACTGGCCCATGTGGGCGATCCCATGGAGGATTTGGCCTGGATCACGGTGCGGGCCATGCTCACCCCGTTTGTAGACATCAACACTGCGTTCGGGTGGTACGACGGTCCGCTGGACGCCGGGCGGGTGCGCTACTGGCAGCTGGCTTGCCAGGTCCGCAACCTCATCGGCTTGGGGGTGACCGGTGCGGCCGGGGGGGACATGGGCATGGGCATGCTGTTCTCCACCCTCCACCGTCGGGTGACCGCCGAGCTGTTGTGTGAAGCCCTCGGCGTAGCGGTGGAGCCAATCGAAGTACCTGAGCCCTCCGATACTGAGGTCAGCGCGGTCTACGAGGCCGTGCTCGACGATCTGCGCACGGTGGTCACCCCTGCTTTGGAGGGGTACGCCGCGGCCCGGGCCAAGTCGGTGGCCCGGCTGGTGCGATACCTGGACATGGTGGACCGCATTGGCTCAACCCTCGCTGACCAAGACCGAGCCGACCGGGGTCGCTTCGAGATGGGTGACGACCGCGAAGCCGCCCACTACTGGGCCCGAGTCACCCTGCGCCAGGAGGCGCTCATGCGGCCGGCTATGGGCCGACTGGCCGGAACGCGCCTGCCCCGGGTCTAGTCGTCTGTAGTTGCGGCTTGGGCGATCCGCTCCAGAGCGGGGGCATCGGACCGCAACTTGCCGATCTTGTCGCGGCGGAGCACTTCCTCGGTCCCCTCAGGGCATTGGACCACGAACGGGCACCAACCGCACAACGGACCGACTGAGGCTTCGAACTCCTGGGAGATGCAGCTTTCCATGATGGCCAGCCACGTGGTTCGCAGCTCGTCCACCGCCTCGGCCAGGCTCTCGTTGGTGATCTCCACCTCCACCACTTTCTGGCCCAGATACAGCAGCTGCGCCTTGGCCGGCTTGCGGCCTTCCAGTTCGGTGAGCGCCGCCGCGTACAGCAGCATCTGGGTGGCGTAGTTGGAGGAGAACCGCTCCGACGGTGCCTTGCCCGACTTGTAGTCGGTAACCACCAAGCCGTCGTCGGTCTCATCAACTCGGTCGATGATGCCTCGGAACGGAACCCCGTTGATCTCGACCCTCACGTCCTGCTCGGTGGCGGCGACCCGCACCTTGCCGGGGTCTTCCAGCTCCCACAGTCCCCCGATCGCCTTCCAGCCGTTCCATCGAAAGTTCCGGCTGGCATTGTCGTCCAGATCCAGGGATCGGTAGTCACGGCTGTTCTCCATGGCGGGCCAGGCCTCGCGAGCCAACTCCTTGGCTCGGTCCACGGTCCGGTTCTCCACCGGTTCTTGCATCAGCTTTTCCAGCACCATGTGGGCGAAGGTGCCGGTGACCGCGGCCTCTCCTGGCGGGTCGGGCAGGCGGTCGACGTAGCGGAACTTCCAGCGCCGGGCGCACTCTCGATACGACGAGGCGCTGGAGGGCGACAGGTGTTTAGGCATGTAGCGCTCAGGAATCTCCATGAGCTTGTCGCTTGCCGGTTCGGCGGTCTGTTCGACGGGTTCGGTCACTGTCATGTCTGTCTATCCGATTTCTTTTCTGGCCGTCAGTAGTCGAGGGCGTCGCGGTCGACCAGCTCGCTGTGGGCAATGAGGAAGTCCTTGCGGCGACCCACATCGGCGCCCATCAGGGTCTCGAACATCTCCTCGGCCTTTTTCGCATCGTCGAGGGTGAGCTGCCGAAGTGTGCGGGTTTCGGGGTCGAGGGCGCATTCGGCCAACTCGTCGGTATCCATCTCGCCCAGACCCTTGAACCGGGACCACCGGATGTTCTCGGCTTTTCGGTTGCCCTTGGCCAGTTCGGCGGTGATCTGGTCTCGTTCGGCGTCCGACCACGCCCGGTGGGTCTGATCGCCCACCTTGGCGGTGTACAGCGGGGGCTGGGCGGCATAGACCCGGCCCGCCTCCAGCATTGGGTGCATGAAGCGGTGGATGAGGGTGAGCAGCAGGCACCGGATGTGGCTGCCGTCCACATCGGCATCGCACAAGATCACGATGCGCCCATACCGAGCCTTGGCCATGTCGAAGTCGTCTCCGGAGCCGGCCCCAATTGCGGTGAACAGGGCCTGGGCCTCGGCGTTGTCCAACACCTGCTTCACCGACGACTTGGCGGCGTTCACCACCTTGCCCCGCAACGGCAGGATAGCCATGTTCTCGGCGTTGCGCCCCGCCTTGGCCGGGCCGGCGGCCGAGTCGCCCTCCACCAGGATCAGCTCGGACTCCGGGCCGTGTACCCGGCAGTCGGCCAGCTTGTCGGGCATTCCGGTGGAGCCCAGCGACGCGGCCCGGCGCTTGTTCTCCAGGGTCTGGCGAGCCGACACCCGGCTCACCACCGCGTCGGCAATCTTCGATTGCAAGGCGCTGACATGGCTCTTCGGGCCGGTTTGGAACCAGCTCTCCAAGCCATCCTTGAGAACGTTGTAGACGATGGACTGCACCGGCGGGGTGCCCAGTTCCTGCTTGGTCTGGCCCCGGAATTGCGGCTCGGGCAGGGTGACTTTGACTGCGGCAACCAAGCCCTCCTGCACGTCCTCTCGTTGGGCTCGGTCGTTGCCCTGCTTGGCCAGGCGGGCCAGCTTCTTGGAATCGGCCAGCAGGCTGTCGTTGATCGCCCGCGTCAGGGCCCGCTCGAAGCCGGCCAGGTGGGTGCCTCCGTGGGGGGTTGGAATGGTGTTGACGAACGTGGCCACCTTGGTGTCGTAGTCCTTGACCCAGCGCATGGCGATGTCCACTTGGCACAGCCGGGTGACCAATTCCATGGCGCCGTCCACGGGGACCTTCTCCTCGAACTCCTCGGCTCCGGGAATGGAGATGACCTCGGTGACGGCCTCAGACGCCGACAGGTGGGCCACCAGATCGGCCAGGCCCCCATGGGAGATCAGGTCCACCGGCTCGTTGTTGTGGCCTCGGCGCTTATCTTCCAGCTTGATCCTGAGTCCGGGCACCAAGAAGCAGGCCTGCTGGGCCCGCTGGCGGATGGCTTCAAACTCCACTGCCGCGTCGGGGTCGAACATGTCCCGATCGGGCCAGAACCGGATACGAGTGCCGGTTTTGCGGGTGGAGCGGATCCGGCGGAGCTTGTGGCCCTTGACGAACTTGTCGCCGTCGAACTGCCCGGCCTTCTGTTTGACGAACCAAAGCTGCCTGGTGGCGCCGTCTCGGTCCACTTCGGCCCGTAGCCGAGTGGACAGGGCGTTGACCACCGATGCGCCCACCCCGTGCAGTCCGCCTGAGGCACCGTAGACCCCGCCGCCGAACTTCCCGCCGGAGTGCAATTCAGTGAGCACCACCTCCAGAGCCGACACCTTCTTGGTGGGATGGGGGTCGATCGGTATGCCCCGACCGTTGTCGCTCACCTCTATCGAACCGTCGGCATGCAGGATCACGTCGATGCGGGTGGCGAATCCGGCGCCCGCCTCGTCCACGCCGTTGTCGATCAGCTCCCACACCAAATGCATGAGGCCGTCGCTGCCGGTGCCCCCGATGTACATGCCGGGGCGCTTGCGGACCGCCTCCAACCCCTCGAGGGTGACGATGTCGGCCGCTTCGTAGCTGCCGTTGCCGTTGCCCCCGTTGGGAGGGGTGAACAAGTCGGAGTTCTTGCCCCGAGAGCGGGAGGAGGAACTGGTCTGGGTCACCATCGGGGCATCCCCACGCTCAGGACCACGGCGTGGCCGGCGTCGCCGTTTTCCAGTGGGAAGGGCACCGGGGCCTTGGCCGGCTTGCCGTTGTCGTCCACTTCGGCCAACAGGTCGGCCGGGGGCGTCACCATGGCCATAGCCAAGGGCACCTCTCCACCCAACTGGGTGCCCAAGCCGTCCCGACCGGTGGCCGGGATGTCTGTAACCGGTGTGATGTCCACCGAACCCTTTTCATCCACCATGATCACGGCCTCGTCACCGACCACTCCAGCGGCGGCGATGATCCGGTCGCCATTTTTGAGCTTCATACCCCGAACCCCCGATGCCCCGCGCCCTTGAACGGAGACCGATTGAATCGGGGCCCGCAGCGCACGACCGTGGAGGCTGACCAGCGCCATCTCGGCGGACTCCGGGGCACAGAACGCGGCCACCACCTTGTCGTTGGGCTTCAGCTTGATGACCTGCTTGGTCGCTCGGCCCTTGTCGGCCTCCGACAGGTCGACCCGCTTCACTGTGCCGCCGGTGGTGACCAGCGTCATCGGATCACTGCCGGGCAACACGAGGGTGAGCACGGCCTCGCTGCGGATTGTCCCGAACACCTCGGACGCCCCTGCACCTCTACTGCGGCCCGACACTTCGGGGATGGCCGAAACCGGCGAGGCGATCACTCGACCGGCCGAGGTGACGGCCAAGACCGTGCTTGCCGAATCGGCTTCCACTGATGCGGTCAGCACGTCGTGGCGCCCGAACTGGGATCGCCGGCGACCCCCTGCCGAAGCCCGGCCCACGATGCCGGTAGTAGACAGCGTGACCACGCACGGCCCTTCGGCCTTCGGCGTCAGCTCTACCACTGGGGTGGCCTCATACACCGGGGCGTCTCGGTGCGACACGATCTCGGTGCGGCGATCCTGTCCGAACCGCTCCACCAGCTCGTCCAGTTCCTTCAGCACCAGGGTGCGCTGGCGCTGCTCTGAGCCCAGCAGCTTCTCCAATTGGTCGATCAGGGCGACCAGCTCGTCGCGCTCGTCGACGATCTTCTGCTTCTCCAGCGCAGTCAGGCGCCGAAGCTGCATGTCCAGGATGTGGGCCGCCTGGACCTCAGTCAGATCCAGGGCGTCCTGCAATCGCTGCCGGGCCTCGGCAGCGTCGTCCGAGCTCCGGATGATGGCCACCACCTCGTCGATGTTGTCCAGGGCGGTGATCAACCCCTCCAGAATGTGGTGGCGGTCGCGGGCCCGGCCCAGGCGATGCCGAGTGCGCCGCACCACAACGTCGAGGCGGTGGTCGATGTAGTGGCGGCACAGGTCGTAGAGCCCCACGGTGGTGGGGACGCCGTTCACCAGCACCACGTTGTTGACTGCGAAGGTCTCCTCCAGCGGGGTGAGGCGGAACAGGTCGTAGTACAGCTTCTCGGGCTCCACATGGGGCTCGCACTCGATCAGGATGCGCAGCCCGTGATGGCGGTCGGACAGATTGCGGGCGTCGTGGATGCCGGGCAGCTTGCCGTCGACGATCAGGTCGTTTACGCGCTTGACCACCTTCTCGGGCCCGACCATGTAGGGGAGTTCGGTGACCTCGATTCCCCAGCGGCTGCGGGTCAGTTTGACCGGTGCCATTTTGGCCTGGATCCGGATTGATCCCCGCCCGCTCTCGTAGATCTGGCGCAGCCCGCCTTCCTCAGCGTCGATGGCCAAGCCCCCGGAGGGGAAATCGGGGCCGGGCAGGGCCTTGAGCAGCTCGTCGACGGTGGGCTTGGGCCGGCGCTTGGTCATCACCAGCCGGATGGCCTCGGCCACCTCCCGCAGGTTGTGGGGGGCCATGTTGGTGGCCATGCCCACGGCGATACCGGTGGTGCCGTTCACTAGAAGGTTGGGCAGCCGGCCCGGCAAGCACTCGGGCTCGGTGCTCTCGCCGTCGTAGGTCGACCGGTGGTCCACGGTGTCCTCGTCGATCTCGGCCAGCATCTCCATGGCGGCATTGGCCAGGCGGCACTCCGTGTAGCGGGGGGCGGCCGGGGGGTCGTCGAGGGTGCCGAAGTTGCCGTGGGGGTCCACCAGGGTGATGGGCCGGGAGAAATCCTGGGCCAGGCGCACGAGGGCGTCGTAGATGGCGGCATCGCCATGGGGGTGGTACTTGCCCATCGTGTCGCCCACCACGCGGGCGCTCTTGCGGTGGGGACCGTCGGAGCGGATACCCATGTTGAGCATGGAGTAGAGGATGCGGCGCTGCACCGGTTTCAGGCCGTCACGGACATCGGGGATGGCCCGGGAGGTGATGACCGACAGGGAGTAGGCCAGAAATGACTCCGACATCTCCTCGGCCACCGGGACAGGCACGATCTCACGGGCAAAATCGACATCCGTGTCGCGATCGTTCGACACGGTGCCGAGCGGTAACTGTGATTGTGGGGGCATGATTCCCTTAGCGGATTTTCGTAGGGGGAAGTGCGGGTTTTACCCCTGATTAGACGGTACCTGCCAACGGTGACAGTTGGGCGGAAATCGGCAGCTTACGGTCAGATTTCCGGAATGCGGGCGCGGCTGAGGCGCACGGTCTGGCCGAAGGATCGGACGGCGGCCCGAAGCGCCCGCCAACCCAGGATCGACACCACTCCGGTGGTGCGGTCTTGGTGGGGGACGGGCACCTCAGCCACGCGGGCACCTGATCTGGTCAGCATCCCCGACAGCACCACGTTGGGGGCGAAGGTGTCGTCGGGAATGGGGGTCAGCAGGGGAGCCAGCACCGTCGAGCGCATCAGCCGGTATGGGCAGTTCACGTCGGCCAGGCGGCAGCCGAAGGCGGCCCGGGCGGTGAACCGGGCGGCCCGGGTGATGGCCCGTCGGCCGGGCGACTGGTTCCGGCTGGTTCGGATGCCGATGACCGCATCCGTCTGGTGGCGGAGGTTCCACAGCTCACCAAACGAGCTTGCGGGCATCTCGTCGTCGGAATCGGTCTGGAATACCCAGTCAGCGGTGACCGTCCCTCGCCGGTAGCCCCGCAAGATGGTCGGCCCGTGGCCGCTGTTGGTCTTGGCGTCCACCACCAGCCGGGGGTGGCGCTCGGCCACCGCCCGCAGAATCTGCTCGCTGGCGTCGGTGGCGCCGTCCACGATGGCCACCAGCTCGTAGTCGATGCCCAGGCTGTCGAGCACCCCGAGCCAGCGCTCGGCTACCTGGCCGGCGATCTCCTCTTCGTTGTACACGGGCATGACTGTGCACAGCTCTAGCCGGCCGGACGCTTCTCGGCCCCCGGATGCTTTGCGGCCAGCGGCGGCTTCGTCGGTCACTCTTGGGCGCTCTGGGCCAGAAGCTGAGCCTCCTTGTCGGCCAGGATGGCGCCGCTCAGGTCGTAGCGGATGGCGGCGGTGTTGGGTTCCGGGCCGTCCCAGCTGGGCAGCAGGCCCCGTTCGTGGCAGAAGAATTGGGCCTCGATGTTGGTGCCGTTCAGCTCGGTGGCTTCGGGGTCGGTGGCCAGCCAGGCCACTACCGCGCCGATCACGTCGGCGGGCTGGCCGGTGTCCTCGAAGCCGAACTGGGCCATGTCTTGGGCGATGCGCTCGGTGGAGATGTAGCCAGGCTGCACGTTGAAGGTGTTG
This sequence comes from bacterium, assembly GCA_026708015.1. Taxonomy (NCBI): domain Bacteria; species bacterium. The sequence goes on along the minus strand of JAPOVT010000061.1, from coordinate 9,019 downwards.
ATGTTGTCTTTGCCGTGCTCCACGGCCAGGAATCCGGCCACCCGGTGGAAGGCGCCCTTGCTGATGCCGTAGCCCATGCCCCAGCCGCCGTCGCCCGCCGCCTCGGTGGGGTCGGCGTAGCCCGAGGCCGAGGTGATATTCACCAGGGTGCCGCTACCCCGCTCGACCATCTGGGGCAAAAACGCCTTGGTGAGCACCAGCGGTGCCAGGCAGTTGGCCTTCAGGTGGCAGTCGAGCAATTCGATGGGGGTGTCCAGCAGGCGGTCCATGTGGCCGGGGCCGATGTAGCGCCCGTTGTTCACCAGCACGTCCACCCGGCCCCAGTGCTCCAATGTGATAGCGGCCGCCGCCTCCAGGGAGTCGAAGTCGAGCAGATCGGCGGCCACGATCAGCGCATCGCCCCCCGCCTCGGTCACCAGCGCCGCGGTGGCCGACAGGCTGCCCGGCAGCGGCGAGGTGTCCGACCGCTGCACCGTGGAGGAGTGCTCCCGCTGCTCGCCCTCCTGCACCGTACGGGCCGACACCGCCACATCGAAGCCCGCCCGGGCCAAATGCACCGAGCACGCCTTGCCAATCCCCCGGCTCGCCCCGGTCACAAACGCCACTGGTCGATCATTCATGGCCCGTAGTCTGCCCGGTAGCGCTGCGGTGCGCTCGTCGGGCCAGAAAACAAGGTGCTTGTATTTCAGCGCTGTAGCGCTATTGTGTCGGCATGGCAACAATCCAGATCCGGGATGTTTCCGAGGAGGCTTATGAGACGATCCGACGGCGGTCCCGAGCGGCGGGCCAGTCGATCCAGGCCTATATGAAAAAGCAAGTCGAGCGGCTCGCCCGCGAACCGGACGAAGACGCCCACTTCGGCGAACTGGAGCGCTTCGCCCAGTCACACGGGACAGAACTCGATATCGACGTCTTGTTGGCAGACCTCGACAACAACCGCCGGTGAACTCGAATGCTGTGGTGGTGGACGCTTCGGCGCTGGTAGCGGCGGTGGCCGACATAGGACCCATCGGAGAACAAGCCCGAGCACAGTTGCGAGACCGCAGGCGGTCGGCGCCGTTTCTTATCGATGCCGAGGCGGGCAGCGCCCTGCGCTCGATGGCTTTGCGCGGCGACCTCGATGAACGCGCTGCTGAGTCGGCCCGGCTGCTCGCTGAGAGAACGATTCACCACCGCCACCCCCACCACGGGCCGCTAGCAGCCCGCGCCTGGCAGCTGCGCCACAACCTCACCTTCTACGATGCTCTTTACCTCGCCCTCGCCGAGAGCCTGAACAGCCCCCTTGTCACCGCCGATACCCGGATCGCCCGCGCCCAACCCGATCACCCCCTCATCCTCCCCGTCCACCACCCCAACTAGCCGGCGGCGGCTGCTACTGGCTGGCTATTAGATCCACTGTGATCTGTTGACCGGGCATCTCGGTATACATGGTGCGGGCCGGGCGGGGGTTAGGGGTGGACTGTGAATGCTTGGGATTTGTGGGGGCCGTAGCGGTGGATGCGGTAGTCGGCGTCGGCTGCGAGTGCCTGGGTGATGGCCAGGCGCTCCATGAGGGCCCAGCTTGTGCGGTCGGTGAGGGAGAACGACTGGTCGGGGTAGTCGTCCAGCATCGCCTGGGCAGCCTCGAAGTCGGCCGGCGTTGTGCATTCGATCCGGGCGACGCCCGATGCGATGGCGGTGACTACGCGGTTGGCGTTGGCGTGGTTGGTGCGGGCGGTCACCAGGTTCCACAACTCGGCTAAGACGAGGTCGCTGGTGACCAGGTCTCCGGCGCGTTCGGCGAGCAGCGACTGGGCGATGTCGCGGTGGGCGTCGCCGACGTCGGCTGCGGCGTACCAGATGCTCGTGTCTACGAAGACCGGGGCCACTGCTCAGAGGCCTTTGGCGGCAAACTGCTTGTCGATCGCCTCGCTGATCATGGCTTGTTTTCCGTCGGCGATCCTCGATCCTCCGCTGTCGAACAGCCCGAACAACAGCGACGGATCGGCTGCGGCGTCAGCCTCGGTTAGGTCGTTGGCCACGAGGCGGCGGATGTATGCCGACAGCGAGATGCCCTCATGGGCGGCCTTGCGCTTGGCCTCGGCGTGGTGGTGGTCGGGAAGGATGATCATCGTCCGCACAGGACCAATGTAGCATCACTGGCATGGCATATCCTATGTCATGCCAGGTCGCTGCTCTGGCTATAAGCGCCGTTAGGCGGTCACACGTGGCGGATGTCCACGTCGTGCCAATCGCTTTTCAGTTCGTCGGGTGGTGCGGGGAAGGCGCCGCGGGCCCACTGGGGTCGGGCGGTGCGGGCGGTGATGAGCCAGCGGTCGTCAAAACGGGCCACGTCGTCGCAGTAGTGCAGGCCCAAGATGAGGTCGCCTACATCTGAGTCCTCCGGGCGCATGTGGTAGGCCACCGCCCAGGTCTCAATGTGACCCTCGTCGGCGCCCTCTTCCAAGTCGATGTACTGGTTGCCCATGAAGTGGAGGGTGGCATCGAACTTGTGCAGCTCCTTCTCGGTCCAGTCAAGGTAGGGGTCAAGGTCTCCGGAGATGACCGTCCCGCTGATCTGGCAGTCGGGGTGGAAGGCGGAGCGCACCAGGTCGAAGTCGATGCGGTCGATTCCCCGGGCGTACCGCTGGGGAACCTCCTTGATCAGCTCCCGATCCTTCAGCCAACGCACTGTGGATTCGACGTCCATTTCGCCTCCTTCGACCCGCTCCGGCACACTCGGTCTCGCGCTACGGTTGCCCCCATGAAAGAGCTGATCTATCACCGGCAGTTCTACCCGGCAGTGGAGCGGTACGCCAACGAAGAGGCGATCGTCGACGGTGCCTACCGGGCCAGCTTCGCCACCCACGGCGAGCGGGTCACCCGGCTGGCCAATGCCATGGGCAGCGAGCTCGGTGTCAAGAAGGGCGACCGGGTGGCCATCATGGCCCTCAACAGCGCCTCCTACCTGGAGCTTTACCACGCCTGCTATCTGGGCGCCGGGGTGGTCAACCCGCTGAACCTGCGGCTGGCCGGCCCCGAGTTGGAGTACATCGTGAAGGACTCGGGCACCGAGGTGGCCTTTGTGGACGGCTTCTTTGCCGAGGCATTCGTCAAGGCCATGGAGGCCGCCGGCGACAGCCCCATCCGCACCGTGGTGCTCATCGGCTCCGGCGATGTGCCCCACGACGTGGCTTACGAGGATTTGGTGGCCGCGGGCGACACCGCTGCGCCGCCTGAGCCCGAAGAGGACGACCCGGTGGTGCTCATGTACACCGGCGGTACCACCGGCCTTCCCAAGGGGGTGCTGCTCCAGCAGCGGGCTGAGATGCTGAACGTGTACCACGTGGCCATCGGGCTGGGGGGCACGAGAGACGACGATGTGTTCTTGTGCCAGACGCCGCTGTTCCACGCCGCCTCTATGGCCAGCTTGCTGGTGATTCCGGCCTCCGGCTCCAAGATGGTGACCATCCCCGCCTTCGACCCCGCCGGGGTGATGAACCTGATTGAGGCCGAGGGCATCACCCAGACGGTGATGGTGCCCACCATGATCGGCATGTGCATCCAGCACCCCGAGTACCGGCCCGAGCGGCTGGCGTCGCTGCGAGAGCTGGTGTACGGCGCGTCGCCGATGCCCGAGGCCGTTTTGAGCCATCTGCTGGAGCACCTGCCGGATGTGAACCTGCTCCAGGGCTACGGCATGACCGAGTGCTCGTCGGTGCTCACGTTCCTGTCGGCTGAAGACCATGTGGCCGGCGGCCCCCAGCTGCGGTCGGTGGGCCGCCCGGTGTTCGGCGTGAACCTCTGCATCCAAGACGAGGACGGCAACATGTTGCCCGACGGCGAGATCGGCGAGGTGTGCGCCCGGGGCGGCAACTACATGAAGGAGTACTGGAACAAGCCCGATGCCACCGCCGAGGTGTTCCGGGACGGGTGGTACCACACCGGCGACGCCGGATACCTCGACGAGGAGGGCTACCTGTTCTTGGTCGACCGGGTGAAGGACATGATCGTGTCGGGCGGCGAGAACGTGTACTCATCCGAGGTGGAGAGCGCTATCTCCACCCATCCCGGCGTGGCCCAAGTGGCGGTGATCGGCATTCCCGATCCGGTTTGGGGTGAGGCGGTCCACGCCGTGGTGGTTCCCGCACCGGGCCAGGAGATCACCGAAGAGGAGGTCTGCGAGCACGCTCGCCAGATCATCGCCGGCTACAAAGTGCCCAAATCGGTGGAGTTCCGGGCTGAACCGCTACCCCTGTCGGGCGCCATGAAGGTGCTCAAGCGGGAGCTGCGGGCCCCCTACTGGGAAGGCCAGGACAAAAGCATCGGGTAAACAGCCCGTAAATCTTGGCCAGCCCGCCACCAATTCGCCGTAGGCGGTGGGTAGGCTGCCCGGCATGCAGGTAGATATACGTCATGCCCCCAGCTTTGCCGTCGCCCGGTGCGCCCTTGGCGGGGGTGAGCAGGTCAAAGTCGAGGCCGGAGCTATGTCGGCCCACTCCTCGGGGATGTCGCTGGAGGCCAAAGTAGAGGGCGGCATGCTCAAGGGGCTCAAGCGCAGCGTGCTGGGCGGCGAATCGCTGTTCGTGTCCACCTACACCGCTCCCGCGCAGGGCGGCTGGGTGGACGTGGCTGCCAAGCTGCCCGGCGATCTTCGGGTGATCGATCTGGACGGGTCGCAATCGTGGATCATCGAGCGGGGCAACTGGCTGGCCTCCGATGCCTCAGTGGAAATGGACACCAAGTGGGGCGGCTTCAAGTCGCTGGTCGGTGGCGAGGGCGGGTTCATGGCCCACGCCGAGGGCACTGGCAAGGTAGTGGTGGCCTCTTACGGGGCCATCGACGTGGTCTCGCTGGCCGTGGGTGAGACGGTGGTGGTGGACACCAGCCACATGCTGGCCTTCCCCGACACCGTGAGCTACGAGCTACGCCGAGCCGTGGAGGGCCGCTCAATCCAGTCGATGAAGTCGGGCGAGGGTTTCGTATTCCACTTCAGCGGTCCTGGCGACATCTTGACCCAGACCCGCAATCAGGCCCAGCTCATCGCCTGGATCAACACCGAGATCGGCTCTCGCGAATAGCAGATCCCGCCCATAGGGGCATTTGCGCCAGCGAATAGCGATCCCTACCGCAAACAGCAGTCCACCGGACAGGGCGCCGGCGGGGGAGCCAGCACCAAATCGGCGATCATCGTGACGAACGCTGGATGGGTGCCGACAGTGGGCACACGGGCTAACCGCAACCCCAGCATGTCGGCTCGCTGGCGGGCTTCAGTGTCGAGGTCGTAGACCACCTCCATATGGTCAGCCACGAAGCCGATGGGCACCACGATCACCGCGTCGGCCCCGGCATCGGCCAGTCGGTCCAGCTCATCGCCGATATCGGGCTCCAGCCACGGAACCTGGGGCGGGCCGCTGCGGCTTTGGTAGGCCAGCGACCACTCTTGCACTCCGGTGCGCCCCGCCACCCGGCGGCAGGCCTCGTTGAGCTGGGCCTCATAGGGGGCGGTGGCCGCCATGGACTGGGGAATGCTGTGGGCGGTGAACACCACCGGGGCGCTCGGCTCAGCTCGGCGGGCGGCGGCGAGGTTGTCGGCCATGGCCGACAGGAATCCCTCCTGATCCCAGAACGGGGGCACTTTGTGGACCATTGGCGCGTCAGGACCGACCGACGCCCGAGCCTGCTCGATGTCCTCGGCGTACTGGCGGCAGCCGGAGTAGGAGCCAAAAGCCGAGGTCACGAATCCCATTGCGGCGCCAATCCCGTCGTCGCGCATCTGGGCCATGGTGTCGGCCAGCATCGGCGACCAGTTCCGGTTGCCCCAGTACACCGGCAGACCCGCTCCCCGAGCACCCAGCTCGGCCGCCAGGGCGGCGACCAAGTCTCGATTGCACTGGTTGATGGGGCTGACCCCTCCGAACAGGTGATAATGCTCGGCGACGGCGGCCAGGCGCTCGTCTCCGATGCCCCGACCCCGGGTCACGTTGCGCAAGAACGGCATCACGTCGTCGGGGCCCTCTGGCCCGCCGAACGACACGATCAGGATCGCCTCTGGCTCTTGTCCCACCGGGAGTAGGGCAGGGTCGGTTGAAGGGATAGTGGGCATAGTCGGTAGATTTGTAACGGCCGGTAGGGGTTTTGCTGCCCTGAACGGCGTTGCGGTAAACCCGTTTCGAGGGTAGCCGAACTGGGGAGAGAGTTTGCGGGCTGAAGAACGCAGTCGCTTGACGGTTCTTTTCGTTGCAGTGGTCGTCACCATGGCGGCCGCTGGCGGCGTCGCCTTCGGACAGGCCGACGAGGACGGCGAAGCGGTCCAGCCGGTGGCCGTTGAGTCGGCCGTGCCGCCGTGGCGCGATCTGGAGCGGGCCCAGCACAACTTGGAGGTGGCCATCACCGCTCGTGACAGCCTGCAAAGGGCGCTCGACCGCACGGTCGATGAGCTGCACCGCGAACTCGCCCGGTTGGATCAGCTCAACAGCACCGACACCGGCAAGCAGCTGCTGAATGACGAGGCTGAGAGTCTCATCGTGCAGGAGTACATGGCGGGCGGCTATCTCGAAGACCTGGTCTTCGTTCTGGGCGTAACCGAGGCCACCGACGCCATTTGGCGAAATGCCCTGCTGTCGGAGGTGTCGGAGGTGTTCGAGGAAGCCCTGGAGGCAAGGGAGAACGTGCCGGGGGAGCGGGAGCGCACCGAGGCCCGCATCAGGCGGCTCGACGATGCCATTCCGTATCTGAGCAGCCGCCTCCGGGAAACCGCCCAGTCGATTGAGGCGGCTGAGTGGGTGGTGTACATCGCGGAGATCAACGACATGGCCGATCGAGAGCTGATCGAGAACGGGTTCATCGAACCCACCGAGCAGCACTGGTACAACCTGCGATTCTGCGAGTCCACCAACAACTACACCGCTGAAAGCTCAAACGGTCTGTTCTATGGCGCCTATCAGTTCGAGCCCCGGACGTGGCGAACAGTGGGCGGCACCGGGAACCCGGCCCACGCCCGGCCCGAAGAGCAGGATGCCCGCGCCCGCCTGCTCTACGCCCGCAGGGGGGACCAACCCTGGCCCCGGGCCTACTGCGGTCGGTGGTTGCCTCACAACTAGACGGTTAGTACGGTTAGTTCCGAGGGGTGGGCTCGGCTTGGTGTGTGTTAAGGGGGGCCAAGAGCTTTGATGATAAAATCGTCAGGTGATGGATTTGGGAACTGTCAGAGGTATGCGGCAAACGTCGGAGCGCTCCTGTTCGGCTGCGATGTTGCGGGGGGGGGGGGTCGGCGCTCAGGGCTGCGCGACGTTTGCTCGCTCCGGTGCTTGCGACGGCGTTGTCGGCCTCGCTGCTGGTGGTGGTCCCGGCGGGGGTGCGCAGCGCTGAGGCGCAGACTGTCGTCCACGGCCTGACCCTCAGCGTCTCTGCTCTGGATGTGTACGCGAACGAGGGCGCCGCGACGTACACCGTGCAGCTGAAGTCGGCGCCGTCGGGCAGCGTGACGGTGGCGGTGTCGTCAGGCGACACGACCCATGTCACGGTCGACACCGACCCTGACACTGACGGCGGCCAGAGCACGCTGACGTTCGCGCCCACTGGTTCCAATGCGTGGAATGTGGCGCAGACGGTGACGGTGACGTCTGCGTCGGGCGCGGCGGTGAGCGACACGGCTGTGATCGCGCACAGCATCCAGAACTCCGGGGACACGGCGAACTATCCCAACGGCGTCGTGTCGGGAGCGACGGTGACGGCGACGGTGGTGACGGACACCCGGCCGGTGGTCACCGTCCAGGGCCGAGATACGTTTACGGGCGTCCCGAAAGACCGGGTAGCCGAGGGCGAGACAATACACGGTGTCCAGCGGCTGGCGTCGTTCCACTTTAGCGTCACCGGCAGGACGTATATCTGGTTTCGGCTCTCGCAGGAGGGCGACTTCGGCGATTCCCGTGACATAAAGGTCTATGAGAACCGGTGGGCAATACCAGATGACCCTGGACGCATGCGCGTAAACGGCCACTCCAACGGCGTGCGGGTCATCAACGACAGTGTGGACGAGCCCAATGGCAAGGCGATCGCGACGATCCTGCCGCGGCCTGCTGATTACCGGATCGGCTCGCCGGGCCGCGCTGAGGTTCTGATACTGGACAATGATCCGACGGCGGTGACTTTGGCGCGCTCTTCGGGGTCTGCGGTGAACGAAGGCGCGGCGCACGCCTACACGATCACGCTGGGCCGCGGGCTGGTGGCCGGCGAGTCGCTGGCGGTGCCGCTGACCTTCAACAGCGGCACCGGCGCGGCGGTGCGCAACACAGACTTCACCTTGGCCTGCCCGTCGCCGCTGCCGACGGGGGTGACCTGCAACGACCTGAACACGGCCACCACGCCGACGGTCACCTTCACCGGCCCCAGCACGGGCCAGACCGCGACGTCGGTGACGCTGACGCTGACCGCCTCCGCTGACTTGGTTACCGGCGAGTCCGAGACGGTGGACATCGGCATGGGCACGATCACTACGACATCTGGCGTGCTGGACTCCGACAACAACGATGTGGGTCTGGGCGGCGGGGTGACGGCCACCGACGACGCGGCGGCGCTGAGCATCATCGACGTCACGCAGAGCGTGTCGCTGTCGGCGGCTTCCTTCAAGGCAGCCGAGGGCAGTCCCGCCGAGATCGGTGTGGTGCTGTCGGCGCCTTTGGTCTCCGCGACGACGATCACGGTGCAGGCCCAGGCGGGGTCGGGCACGGCGGACTCGCCGGCCGACTACGCGGGCGGGACCTACAGCGTGACGATCCCTGCGGGCCAGACTCGCGGCACGGTGTCGGTCCCGACCGTGGCGGACACTGTGCCCGATGACAGGGAGACGTTCGAGGTGACGCTGACGGCGGTGCCCGCGGGGCTGACCACAGCCGCGCCCACGTCGGCGACGGTGACGATAGCGGAGACGTCGCTGGCAGGCTTCTCGACGGCGTCGACGTCGGCGGCGGAGGGCTCGACGGCCACGGCGAGCGTGGAGCTGTCCACGGCCGCCACTCAGGCGTTCGCTTTGGAGTTC